>URER01000002.1 GCA_900547005.1 uncultured Prevotella sp. | reverse complement strand
TGAGCTAAGGCTCTATGCCTTGCATGACTGTCGCATCACTCGAAATGTCGGATGAACCAAAAGTTTTTTATCCACGATTCCGCGCGCGACATTATCATACCCGATATGTTGCGTGCCATGCAAGAGCAGAACAAGACTTACGCAGTTATAGACGGCTTCCCAATACCGCAAGACAAGATAAAGGTTGTAAAAGTTAGTGCGGATACCCGGGAGGTGGTGTTGGCATCCGATGGCTATCCGTTCTTATGCCCCACTCTCGCCGAAAGCGAAGCGTGCCTTAAGGAACAGATAGTCCGCGACCCGCTGAACATAAACACATTCAAAGCTACCAAAGGAATGCTGACTGGCAATCTGTCTTTCGACGATAGGGCTTATATACGCTTCTCTATCGGATAATAAAACCAAACCTTTACAAGGGGCAGCAACACATTGGCAATAGGCCTTTATAGTTGCTTCGTGAAGCATCTGCGCCGCTTCACATATTCCGGATTAAACAATTTCCATTGCGAAAGTTCTTTGCAGTTATTCTCCAACTGTGGCCCTGTTTCCGCATGGGTGTAGCCACATAGATGGCATACATTGAATATATCTTTGAATAACATGGCATTCACTCCCATGCCCTGATAATCCGAACGAATAGCAATTAGCATCATATCCAACTTATCTGAATGGCTCATCTTTATCGCCTTCAACAGATGATACCATCCAAAAGGCAACAGCTTTCCATTCGTTTTCCTCATTGCTTCCGACAGGCTGGGTATTGTAATCGCCGCTGCCACAAGTTCCTCGTTTTTATTCTCAACGAGTGAGATGCAGCGAGTGTCTATAAAAGGGATATAACTTCTTAAGAAGTAATCAATCTGAGCCGTTGACAACTTGCTGAATCCAAAGAGAGGTGAATAAACGGAATTTAGCAAATTGAATATCTTATGGCCATATCCGTCCTTCATGATTTCGCGTTTTGTAACTCTCTTCATGCGGAGGCCAAAGCGTTCTGTTACTAATTTCTCTACGCGGACAAACTTTTCTGGCAATTTATCAGGTATATCAATGCAGATACTTATCCAATCCACCTCCTTTTTATAGCCCAGTTGTTCCAGATATTTCGGGTAATACGGATAGTTATATAGCGTTATTATCGTTGCCTTCTTATCGAAATCCTCAACGAGCATACCCTCTTTGTCAAAGTCGGTAATGCCCATCGGCCCTTGCACATTGGTCATTCCGCGTTCTTGCCCCCAAGTCTCAACTTTCCAGAGCAGTGCCGCCGCCACATCTATATCGTCAATAAAATCGAGGAAACCAAAGCGGACATTCTTCACGTCCCAAGTTTTATTGGCCTTATGGTTGATTATCGCAGCCACCCTTCCCACCACCTTGCCATTTTCATCACAGGCGATAAACGGTTGGACGTCGCTGAACTCCAATCCAGGATTAGATTTCGGAGAGAAGAAATTATGTATGTCGATTTCCAAGTCTGGTACATAATATGGGCAATCTGCATATAAACGATTCCCAAATTCCGCGAAGTCGTTCATCTCATGCTTATTGTTCACCTCTTTTATAACTATTTGTCTCATCTTTGTTTCCAAAAGAATACTTGCAAGTACAAAGTTAATTATTTTCTTTGAAATATGAGTCTAAGAAAACTAAGATTATAATTTCTCGAAGAGAAAACAAATTTTAGGTCTGCATTTGGCAGCCGTTTTTGATGCCAGAAAAGCGGTATAAATCCCACTACCCATACTGTCAAAAATCTTTACAAGTATCCCCCTCAGAATTGCCGTATTTTCTTTAAAATCTTTCTTTCTCGAAAATATGACAAAATACGGCGTTTTTCGCAGTTTTAAGCTAAAGTGTTGATAGTCAGATGCTTATCATGTTTTTACGTCATTTTACCCCTTTTTGAGTGCTTTCTCAACCTCTTAAAATCGTTAAAGTAGTACCTCAAGAAGCTCAAAGTGGCACTTTGAGGCTCTCAAAGTACTACTTTGGGCCTCTTAAAGTGGCACTTTAGCGACCTTAAGTGGCTACTTTGAGACTCTAAAAGTGCCACTTTTGAAAGCTAACGAACGTTAAATTGTAAAGAAACGCATATTTTGGACGTTTTCAGGAATGGCAAATTTCAGCAAAAAAACGGTCATTTTGGAGTCAATAGTGGCACTTTTAGGGTATTAAGGCATCATTTTTAGAGATTTAGCACCTTATTTTTAAGGTCAAAAAACATAGAAAAAGGCCTAAAAGACCAATATTTAACAGATGTTTACACAAATGAATGAACTTCTCAGAGGGGTGATTTTTGACAAAAAAACTTTACATTTCAAGGTGATTTCATGTGTCTGCAATCTTATGAAATTTTGGTCTTGACATTGGATTATAAAATGTACCAAAATGCTATCTGAGAATATAGTAAAAGCCAGCACCACTACTCCATCGCCAATACAAATCGCAAAGAACAGTATAGCTGTACGGTCAAGATATATAATGGAATAAATTTTGCCAGTCTCGTTAAGCCAACAGTCAGGATATTATAAGCATCGCCGATGCTGCGTATTGTGCCAAAGACCAAGCCGTATGTGAGAGAACAGACAATTATCACAAACATTATATAAGGTATAATAATCTGCGAGAAACTGCTCGGATATAAGTGTCCGATGGCATTTAGAAGGGTTGCGTGTGGCACAACCGACAGTAGAAGCATTATGCAAATGGCAATAATGATTTCGGCAAACACAATTCTGATGGCATGACGACGGCGAAACAGATAGGGCATATCGGCTGAATTGCCGGGTGCGTTGCCGTTTTTGAAGTCGCTTTTTATGACTCCGCAGCTCGTTACGGCACCATAAGCCATAAAAGAAAGTATCAGCCACACAAGAATCGGACTCAAAAGATTCTCGGTGAACGTACTGCAAAGCCATCTTATCCCTTCGCTGCTGAGAAGGGAATGGATTGTGAAATCTGGGGCCATAACATTTATCAACCATGAAAAGAATATCAATAGTATCTGTCCTATGGCCAATATTAATGCGCAAACACCTAACAAGCGATTATTCTTCATCGGGCGTAAGATTGTCTATATCTATTATTCGCAATTCCAAGGCTCTGACCGCGAGGCGTGTGGCATTGACACTCATGCCGGCTTTTCCTTCGGGGAAGAGTTTCCTAACGAGCTCATTTTGTCGTTTCTCGAGACTCTTCACTCCGAAAGGCATACCGCGCAGGTTGGTTATCTGTTCCTTTGTGTAGCCTAAAGCGAGATGTCGAAGGAATCGCTCGTCGTACTCGTCAATCTCATATTCAATCATTGCCTCCTGATGGAGCAACTGTGAACTGACACTTTGCTTGAAACGGCTGACAATACGTTCGAGTATCGGCTGATTGAAAACAAACTTTTTGCCGTTCATCACACTTGCCACATCGCCACTGGTAAGCAGTTCTCCACTTTTTAGGCATATCCCATCGGCACCGGCATCGAGCACGTCAACCCATAGTTTCTCATTGAGAATCTCGCCAGTAAATATAAGCACCTTGATACTGGGATATGCATCCTTTGTCTGCCGGCATATCTCTACACCGATTGTAGTAGACCCTCCCAAGCCGAGGTCAAGCAACACGAGGTCAGGCTTCTGCTGCTTCATCAGCCGCCAATAGACCATTTCGTTCTCGGCAGTGCCAATGATTTCGGCTTCAGGTATATCGTTCTTGAATATTCCTTCGGTACCTTTCAGTTCCAAAGGTACATCTTCGACTATTATTACTTTAAAGTTCTTCATGTTTTCTGATTTTGTTTTTGATTGTTATATATTGCCAATGTAACGATTATCTCTGTTCCTTTATCCGATGGTTGTGCCACGATGCCACATCCCCGCATATTACTTGCCTCACCTGTGTCGCGTATTATCTGCCGGCAAAGCAAGTATGGCAGGTTCTTGACATCGGGGTAAAATAGCTCGGCGCACTGCTTTTCTGTGAGCAAGAGCGAGTCCATCTGTATGTGTAAGTCCACATAACGGCAGTTGCGGTTGCTTAATGCGACACTCAGATATTTCTTCCCGTTTTCTTTCTTTAGGATTTCAAATAGATATGCCAGCATATCCGGGTCGGCAAGTACGGCTATTTCAGAATTTATATCCTTTCTTATTTCAGAAAGAAATACTGGTTTGCACGTTCTTTTTTGCGCCTCCGCCTGTCGTGTGGCCTGCATACTCAGTATTGTATAGAGTTCTTTATAGTAGGTCGCTAATTCCTTTATCGAATCTATATCTTTATCCTCTGTATCAACAAGTTGCCTTATACGAGAAGGGTAATACATTGTTTCGTGTTTCAGAGTAGAGAGACAGTTGTCGAGAACATTGTTGTTGATATACAGTTTCCCACTCTCGTAATCGGCTCGCCGGCACTCATCCTCCATCAATTCTATGCGCGTCATCTCCTGTGAATATGTCGATACATACTTCGTGAGTGCGGCTTTTATCTGCAAGACTATATCTTCCAAATCCTCCGGAAATCTGTCAGTGCTTATCACCGATATTTCTTTCAATTTGAAATCCGGTGTCTCATCGCCGAGTAGTATACCGTTTATGCGCCTAATCTGTTCTATGCAGAACCTATAATATATGTGATGGCGATAGTAAAGGAAATAATATGCTGGGAAAATCATCAGGAGCAGCAACAAAAGAATGACTATCGCAATGTTCTTGTTAGTCTCCGATTTCTGCATTATTCGGCAGTACTCGCCCAGCTGTTTGTCGGCAGTAACCTCCTTGAATAGTTGAGTATATACATTGTTACAATAGCGATATAACGACCATTGATGCAATGCGAGAGCCGCCACCGCGCTTTCATTGCGGATAGAAAGTATCACATCATAGTTGGTTCTTACGCCGTTTTGAAACCATTTTATCTCGGATGCCTTTTCTGTAACGTTGCCTTCACGCTTCATCAGGTTCTTCGCATCGGTCGGATATTGCTCAATGTAATGGCGGTTGAGATATATCCGGCTGCTGTCGGCATAGACTAAGGTCCGGGAATAATCGCCGTTGATGTTGCTGAAGTATGCGGAATCGGCAAATGCTGCGGCCTTGTCAAGTGCCGTAGGTTCATGTTTGGCTGCGCTCACATTGCAGTACAATCCGGAAAAGAGAAGGCACAAGACTGTTCTTACCACTCCTTTAGGCAGACGAAAGTAGAATCTGCTGCCTTTTCCCGGCGTACTTTCTGCCGCAATCATGCAGACTTCAAACAGACGGCTGGTCTTCTTGTACTTGTTTATGATGCCCAAACAATTTACCAGTCCAAAGCCATGAGATTTCGGAGCCATAGAATCGCGGGTGTTTTCCACGTCATTCTTTATTGGATTGCGGTCGAATAAGTGGTCAAGTTCTTCCTTTTCAATGCCTTTTCCAGTGTCTTCGACCGATATTTCCACATATTTTGCCGCCGAAGAATCCGCATAAACCGTTACTTTTTCGCCTTTCCCGGTAAACTTACGCGCATTGTCGGCAAGCGTATTTATCATAAACAAGGTCAGTATCTTGTCCGCCTTCACATATTCGGTTGTACTTTCAACTGTGAAATCTATTCCTTTCAAGAGGAAACTCATGCTGCCCCGTCGTACAATATCAAATAGTTCGTTGAGCGGAAAAGTCTCTATTTGCAGGCGCAAATCACCTTGACGTAACTGAATCCATTCTGTCAGAACAGAATTATAGTCATTTATTTTGTCGGTCAACTCACGGATGTATTCATATCTTTCTTGCTGTTGGCCGTTGTCACAGGTATTTGCCAGATGTCTTATCTCGTTCAGAATGCGGTCGATGAATGGCGTTATATTATTGACGAGCGACACTTTTGCACGCTGTTCCAAATTGCGTTTCTTGTTGCGTACCACATCTATACGCTTCAAAGAACACTCTTCGCTCATCTCTTCATATTTATCTTCCAGATCTTTAATATACACCTCGTTACGTTTTTGCCATTCTTCCAAAGGTTCAAGCAGCGTTTTCAAAAAATTGTTGTTATAGCTTTTCTTGCGTAAACGGTCGAAGAAGTATAGTGAGACAAGAACAATAATAGTCATCATGACAATGGCCGCAATCATCCAGTTCAACATATTTGCCGATTTGTCAAGCTGGTCAGCCCGCGCTTCCAGTGCTCTATCCTGCCGTGTTTGCTCTTGTATGTCAAGATAAAGGTTTCT
The DNA here is from genome assembly GCA_900547005.1 of uncultured Prevotella sp. Taxonomy (GTDB): domain Bacteria; phylum Bacteroidota; class Bacteroidia; order Bacteroidales; family Bacteroidaceae; genus Prevotella. The sequence goes on along the minus strand of URER01000002.1, from coordinate 135,815 downwards.
ATTGTAGTCGCTATTGGGCTTGTCGTTCATTGCTGAATAAATAACCGAGAACTGCTCACATATAGACGCAATCAAGTCGGGAGCTTGGTTTATGGCTTTATTGGAATTCAATGCATTGTCGAGACAGGCAATAGAAGACGGGTAATCGTTAATGAACCAATAACATTGGGCAAGAGTTCGGTATGCTCCGGCAGTCTGGTATACATCTCCATACTTCTTGAAAAGATCAAGAGAGCGCTGCGCAAGATTGCCCGCGAGCAGACTATCCGGCATATTATCGGTATTGATAAACTTTATGTATGGCTGGTTATCGGCTATCAGCCTTTTTCTGTGGCTTGCAACCTGCAGGTGTTCGCTGAGAGCCTGCAAAGCGTTAGCTTCCCAAAAGATGTATCCGTAGTGCTTCGCGATTGCATAACAGTTTACCAAATATTCAAATTCCCGCTGGTAAATCTCGTTCTGGGTTCCGTTAGTCAGCATATCTCCGGAACCTACATTATAATAATAAGCAAGCAACTGTGCGGTGTCGGTTCGTATTTCACCATCTTGCGGTATAGCTGCCATTGCCATTTGCGACTGCTTTCGAAGACCTACATAATAATAATATGTAGAGGTGATTATATGAAACTCCGTGGTAGCATAGACCATACGGCGCTTAAGATGCTCATTAAGCATCCCCTTCTCCTCGTTGATACGCTTGATTCTCAGGTTTGCTTTCTCGTGGTAATCGTAAAATTCCTTATTGCGAGACTCTCTTTGGCATAGCCGCATATAATGTATGTCAGCAATAAGAAGTTCTATTTGATTATCAGTAATGCGGGCAATACTGTCGAGTAACTTGTACGCTCTTGCATAATCCATCTTGACTATGCTTACAAAAGCAAGGTTGTTGAGTGCTTCCGCCTTGCCTGCATCATAGTGTTCCGACAATGCGAGTGCCTTTTCGGCATACACTTGTGTGGAATCTATATCACGATAATGATAGGCATAAGAAATTTCATTCAGCTTGTCGGCATCATAATTATTAGACGGTGCAGAACAAGATGAATGGGTCAAGAGGACGTATAGTAATAAAATAAAGACCGAAAGGGCATACCACGAGTGTGTGATATTTCCCCTCTCGGTCTTATCCATATTTCTGTTTATCCTCTTGCTTTTGCTATGTAACCAAGTGCTTCTACACATTTGTCGGTAATAGCCTGCCAATTTTCAGCGGCAATAACGTCTTTCGGGAATAGTTTTGAGCCCATTCCAACACAATAAACGCCAGCCTTAATCCATGAAGTAAGGTTAGCTTCGTCAGGAGAAACGCCACCTGTTACCATCAATTTAGACCACGGCATCGGAGCCATAAGGCCTTTTACGAGGTTTGGACCAAGTACATCGCCAGGAAATATCTTGCACAAGTCGCAACCAACTTCCTGCGCTGCGCCAACTTCTGATACACTTCCACATCCAGGAGTGTAAGCAACGAGACGGCGATTGCATATCTTTGCAATTTCAGGATTGTACAACGGACCAACAACAAAGCAGGCTCCAAGCTGAAGATAAAGGGCTGCCGTAGCCGGGTCAACAACAGAACCAACTCCCATTGCCATTTCCGGACATTCTTTTGCTGCGAACTTAACAACTTCCTCGAATACTTCGTGAGCGAAATCACCACGGTTAGTAAACTCAAAAGCTCGTACTCCACCGTCGTAACAAGCCTTTACGACTTTCTTTGCGATTTCCGCATCCTTATGATAAAACACGGGAACCATTCCTGTCTGACCCATTTTAGTCAATACAGCTATCTTATCAAATTTTGCCATTTGCTTATTTCTTTTTGTTTGTTTATTCAATAAAAAGGTATAGATATATCAATATGGATACTACTATACCTTAATCATATAATTTAACAGTTAGATTCTATTATCTCTGTACACGTCCTGATGCATCGCCTCCAGCAAGTGCCTCAACCTCGCTCTTAGAAACCATATTGAAGTCGCCAGGTATAGTGTGCTTTAATGCAGATGCTGCAACTGCAAACTCAAGAGCCTTGCCCTGATCTTCCGGATATGTAAGCATACCGTGAATAAGACCTCCCGAGAAAGAATCGCCACCACCTACACGGTCGATAATCGGCATAATGTCGTAGCGTTTGCTCTGATAGAACTCTTTTCCATTGTAGATAAGAGCCTTCCAGCCATTATGTGTAGCAGAGAATGACTCACGAAGAGTAGAGACAACATACTTGAAGCCAAACTCTTTCATCATTCCCTGAAATATTCCATAGTAACCCTCAGCGTCAGTCTTGCCACCTTCAACATCTGCATCCGGCTTAAATCCGAGGCAAAGCTGTGCGTCTTCTTCGTTACCGATACATACATCAACATATTTCATGAGTGGTTTCATGATGCTCTGAGCCTTCTCTGATGTCCATAGCTTCTTGCGGAAGTTCAAGTCGACAGAAACGGTTACATTGTGGCGTTTTGCAGCTTCGCAGGCCAAGCGGGTAAGCTCAGCAGCTTTATCACTGATAGCGGGTGTTATTCCGCTCCAATGGAACCAGTCTGCACCTTCCATAATAGCATCGAAATCGAAGTCAGACGGTTCAGCTTCTGCTATAGAACTATTAGCACGGTCGTATATAACTTTAGACGGTCGCATTGATGCTCCGGTCTCCAAGAAGTAGATTCCGAGACGGTCTCCACCACGTGCGATGAAATCAGTGTGGACTCCGAAACGGCGCAAAGAATTGATAGCGCACTGTCCGATTTCGTGTGCAGGCACTTTACTTACAAAATAAGCGTCATGCCCATAATTAGCAGCACTTACAGCCACATTAGCTTCACCGCCACCATAAACTACATCAAAGAATTCGCTTTGTACAAATCTCTTCTGTCCAGGAGAAGAGAGGCGAAGCATAATCTCGCCCAATGTTACAACTTTAGCCATTTTTGTTTTGTTTTAAATTAATTAGTTGTCATTATTATTATAAGTAAATATAGTGTCCGACTTTACTATTTTGTCTACAAAGTTAGGAAAAAAATACAATCCAGCGAAAGAAATACAATAAAAAAGTACGTTTTCTACAAAATTATCACTGTGCTTTCACACAATTCAACTTTTATTATTATTTTTGCAGTGTGCACTATTATATTTTTTGAGACTCAATATATGAAAGAAAGAATCAGAATAAAAGATATTGCTGAACGCGCCGGTGTATCTGTCGGAACTGTCGACAGAGTGTTGCATAACCGCCCGAATGTATCGGCTACAGCATTGGAAAAGGTAAAAAAAGCACTGGAAGAGGCTAATTATCGTCCTAATATGTATGCAAGCGCATTAGCATATAACCGTTCCTATACATTTTATTGTCTGATGCCGGCGCATACTTCCGAAACTTATTGGGTTGAGATAGAACAAGGAATAGATAGGGCAATAGATTTTAGACGCGACTTTCATATCCAAGTTGTTACCAAGTATTATCAACGCTTTGACAACGAATCCTTCATTTCTTTATATGAAGAGTGTCTGGAATTAAAGCCGGACGGATTCGTTATAGTACCGGCTGAGCCTGACGTAACAAAAATGTTGACGGACATATTGCACAGAGATAAAATTCCGTTTGTAATGTTAGATTCCTATATGCCTGAACTAAAACCGTTGGCTTTCTTTGGGCAGGACTCATTCCAGAGTGGATATTTTGCAGCGAAGATGCTAATGTTGATAGCTCATAATCAAAAAGAGATAATGATTATGAAACAAACCAAGAACGGTAGAGTGGCTTCTAAACAGCAGGAGAACAGAGAGGTAGGATTCAGGCATTATATGGGCGAGTTCTTTCCGGATGTGGTAATTCATGAAGTTGATTTGCCCATGGAGGAAGAAAGAAAACAATATTCCAGTATGTTAGAAGAGTTTTTTACTTCCCATCCAAACGTTCATCATTGCATAACACTCAACTCTAAAGCCCATATTGTAGGGGAATTTCTACTCACAAACGGATACAAAGGCATACAAATTATGGGGTATGATATGGTAGAAAAGAATGTAAGATGCGTAAAAAACGGCTCTATTTCTTTTCTCATAGCCCAACACGCATATATGCAAGGGTTTTACAGCATAGACACGTTGGTTAAGGCTATCGTCTTGAGGCATAAGGTGCGTGCGGTGAATTATATGCCGATAGAGTTATTGAGCAAGGAAAATATAGATTTTTATCATCGTGAATCTATTTAATATAACAAATGAATATAAATTACAAAAAACAAATTAATCTATGAAACAATCAGCTTTCATCAAAATCAACCCGGCCGACTCCGTGGTTGTATGCCTTCGCCCGATGAGCAAAGGCGAAATTATCGAGATTGGCAACAAAGCAATAATCCTTTTGCAAGACACTCCTGCCGGACACAAAGTGTTGCTTGAGGATGCACCAGAGGGTAAAGATATTATTAAATATGGCTATCCTATAGGACACGCAAAGAAAGATTTAAAGGCCGGAGAGTGGGTTAACGAGAATAATCTGAAGACCAATCTTGCCGGCACTCTTACTTATTCATACAATCCGGTCAACGAAACGCTGGCCATAGAAAACGAGGATAAGAGTTTCAAGGGGTATGTAAGAAAGAATGGCGAAGTAGGAATCAGAAATGAAATATGGGTTGTGCCCACCGTTGGATGTGTAAACGGCATCGCCGAGGAACTTGTGGCGAGGCTCAAAGAAGCTACCGGAGGCAAAGGCGTTGACGCTATTCACGCTTGGCATCACAATTTCGGCTGCTCACAACTTAGTGGAGACCATGAGAACACTCGGAAGATCTTGCGAGACATAGTGCTTCATCCGAATGCAGGAGCTGTACTGGTTTTGGGGTTAGGATGCGAAAACAATCAGCCTGATGCGTTTATGGAAACTCTCGGCGACTATGATAAAGACCGCATAAAGTTACTTGTAACGCAGAATGTAGATGGCGATGAGCTTAAAGAAGGAATGAAAATACTCAAAAGCCTCTATGATATTGCGGTTAAGGATGAGCGCACGGAAGTGCCTTTGAGCAAATTGCGTATAGGCTTGAAGTGCGGAGGCAGCGACGGATTCAGTGGTATTACGGCCAATCCACTCGTTGGAGAACTCTCTGACTATATTGTTGCACAAGGTGGAACAAGCATACTTACAGAAGTACCGGAAATGTTTGGTGCTGAAACTATACTGATGAACCGTTGCAAAACTCCGGAATTATTTGAGAAAACTGTTTCTTTAATAAACAATTTCAAGGAGTATTTCCTCTCTCATGGTGAGCCTGTTGGCGAGAATCCATCACCAGGAAATAAAGCAGGTGGTATCTCAACACTTGAAGATAAAGCTTTAGGATGCACTCAGAAATGCGGTCGCGCACCTGTTAGCGGCGTACTTGAATATGGCGACAGACTTGAGGCTACGGGACTTAACCTGCTTTCTGCTCCCGGAAACGACCTCGTTGCGGCAACAGCACTTGCTTCGGCCGGCTGTCAGATGGTTCTGTTCACAACCGGACGTGGCACACCTTTCGGGACATTCGTGCCTACAATGAAGATTTCTACCAACAGCGGATTGTATAATCGCAAACCGAATTGGATAGATTTTAATGCCGGCGTACTTGCCGAAGGTACTGAGATGAAATCGCTTCTACCGCAATTTATAGACAAAGTAATAGCTGTGGCAAGCGGTGAAGAGACCCGTAACGAAAAGAATGGATATAGGGAAATATCAATATTCAAGAACGGAGTAACGCTTTAATAATAATTTACAAAACAATCAGGGAGATAATTCTTCCTGATTGTTTCAAATAGAAAGGCAGACAGTTTGAGCAATAAGAAAGGATTCATAATATTATCACCACTTTTGGTGTTTATCGTTTTATATTTGCTACCGTCAATTGCTGTAGGTGATTTTTATAAAGTGCCTATAACGGTAGCATTCATGGTGTCGAGCATATATGCTATTGCCGTGTCCGGAGGTTTACCACTTGCAAAACGAGTACAGATTTATAGCAAGGGGGCAAGCACCGAGAACATGATGCTGATGCTATGGATTTTCGTTTTGGCCGGAGCGTTTGCCAATTCGGCAAAAGAAATGGGAAGTATAGACGCTACCGTCAATCTAACCCTTTCTGTATTGCCAGATAATATGCTTCTTGCCGGTCTGTTTCTCGCAGCTTGTTTTATTTCTTTGTCTATCGGAACAAGCGTAGGAACAATTGTAGCTCTGACTCCTATTGCAGCGGGAATTGCCCACTCTACCGGAGAAAGCATTCCTTTTATCACAGCTATCGTTGTCGGAGGAGCGTTCTTCGGCGACAATCTTTCATTCATCAGCGATACAACTGTCGTGGCGACGCGTACGCAAGGCTGCAAAATGAGCGATAAATTCCGTGTTAATTCATTTATAGTGCTACCGGCAGCAATCCTTATACTTATTCTGTATATCATAATGGGAGCTGACACGCACACGACGACAGACATTCCCGAAGTAGAATATGTGAAAGTTATCCCTTATCTTGTCGTACTTATTGCTGCGGTTTTGGGCATGAATGTGATGGCTGTGCTCGTTATTGGCATTGCCCTGACGGGAATAATAGGTATGATAAATGGCACATACGACTTATATAGCTGGTTCGGCAGTATGGGAACCGGCATTCTCGGAATGGGCGAACTTATAATAATCAGCATTATGGCAGGCGGTTTGCTGGAAATCATAAAGGAAAACGGTGGCATTGATTTTATCATCTCAAAGCTAACGGCCCACGTGCATGGCAAGCGAGGGGCTGAGTTATCTATCGGCTTATTGGTAAGCGTGGTTGATATATGTACGGCAAACAATACGGTAGCAATACTCACCGTAGGCGGAATAGCCAAGCAAATAGGCGATAAATATGGCGTAGACAGCAGGAAATGCGCAAGTATTCTTGACACATTCTCATGCTGCGTGCAAGGACTTATCCCATACGGGGCACAGCTTCTCATGGCAGCAGGATTGGCGCAAGTCAATCCTATATCAATAACGCCCTATCTCTATTATCCTATGGTAATAGGTATGGGCGCATTATTGGCAATTCTTTTACGTTATCCGAAACACTATAGTTGATTATGAATATAGTATTAAGAAATTTCTTCAGTATTTTGCGCTCAGGCGCATTTAATGATAAAGTGGAGATAGAGCCTATGTCCGCACATAAATGGCGCAGGCTCTATCAGATGGTAGAAGCGCAACATTTGAAGCATATATTCGCACATGGTGCCCACAACCATCGTGAGGATAAATGCACGAACCTGCCAAATGACATCCTTGAAAACGTCAACGACATACTGAAACAAGAAGACATACAGGAAATTGCCATAACCGAAAAAGAAGTTCGATTTAGCAGTAGAATCCTTAATCACAGATTGAAAAATGTGATAAACAAAGAGCTGCACAACATTGACACTTCTATAGAATCCATTGACTTATTGGAAATTATCGTTTTCAATATAACAAGTATGCTGAATAACGGCATTAGTTTGAACGGCATAATAAAACTTGGCAAATATCTCAGAACGCGTGGAGATAAAGTTGACTTCTTGAAAATTGAGGCATGGATTGAGCAACTGCACATTACAAAAATGGCACAACTACAAGGTAGCATACTTATCTCTATGTTCGGATTCGACAAAGAAGAATTGCCGTTCATCAAGAACATTGACAAGAACGCCTACAACCTTACCGTGCGCTCCATTTCCTATCTTGCGGAAGACACGGCAAAGGACTGGGAATCTCAACATAAAGAAAACGGATTTATGAGAAGCAACTCATATCGCTTGCGCAAAAATCTGAAAAGAAGCATAAGATACTATAACTATGCGCCGATGGAAACGACCAGTACGTTCTTTACAAATCTCGGCCGTAGTCTGTCTGAAATAGAGGAATAATCACATATGAGATTTACAAAATCTGCATTTGTCGCCCGTAACATAAAAGCGATAAAATCTTAAAATATTTTGTAAACCTATAATATACACTCCCCCTATTCGCTTATCTTAGGATTATTTCATAACTTTGCATACATGAATATGAAGAAAATAATAATTTTAGCTGCTGTAATATTCTCAGCATTATGCGCTAAAGCACAATATACCATACAATGTGAAGATACCTGTAATCATGTTCACGGATTGGACATGAGCCATTATCAGGGAAATGTTTTTTGGGAAGCCGTTGGCGATAATGGCCGAATGTTCTATGTTTATCTGAAAGCTACCGAAGGAGGCAGCAATATGGACAAGAGGTATGAGGAAAACATATATATGGCTCGCAGGAACGGACTAAAAGTTGGTTCGTATCATTTCTATCGCCCGCGTCAGCCGCAAGAAGAGCAACTGAGAAACTTCCGTGCGCAATGCCGTCCACAGGACCAAGACTTAATTCCGATGATAGATGTTGAGGTAACTTCCGGACTTAGGGCATCAGCCTTGTGCGATTCGCTCCAAAAGTTCCTTATCTTGGTTGAGAAAGAATACCAGCAGAAACCTTTGGTTTATACATATACAAACTTCTATAACAAATATTTGTCCGGAGCACTTGATGGATATAAGCTAATGGTTGCCCAATATAACGACAAAGAACCCGTACTCAATGATGAACATGACATTTTCGCATGGCAATATACGGGAAAGGGACATATCAATGGCGTGAACGGATATGTAGACAAGAGTCGTCTCTTAGGACGGCATACAATGCGAGAAATCAGGTTTATACACAAAAAGTAGTCCGTATTCCCCCTTGATATAATTAATTCACAATAAAAATACTATAAAATAAAATGCTTATAAAATGTCCGGAGTGTGGTCACCAAGTTAGTGACAAAGCTCCTTTGTGCCCGAATTGCGGCGTAGAGATTGCAGGAAATATCAACAGAAATGCGCAAGAAGGAAATACGCAAGAAGGCGGATGTGATAATCGCAATGTACAAAAGAATACCGAAACATCTGTCGACAATCCTGTTATCGTAACACCTGTCGAAGAAGAAGTGATAGCAAAGCCGGTTATTGGCTCAGATTATGAAAATGAATTTGCCGAAGACAAATCTGGAACCAGGCAAAGAAGTACAGGCCATGGAACTATTGTCGTTTCACTTCTTATTGCAGCTATAATATGTGGCATCGGATTATACTTCTACAAGGATGCGGTGGACAGGAATAAAGCAGAAACAACTCCGGCAGACGAAAACACTACAGTTTCAGATACGGCAGAGGCAGCCATCGAGGTAATCCCTTTGGAAGAGAAAGATACTGTTAAAGAAGCTGAGCCTGTAGTAAAAGAAGAGGAACTGAAAGAACCGGAAGAAGCAGAAGAGGAAAAGGAAACCATACCAGAAATTACATCAGCAGAGAAAGCAAAAGCAAAGGAAAGTGTCAGCAAGTTCCTGCGCGCATTGAACTCTCATAACAAAGAAGCATTATTGGCATCGGCTACAACTACGATGACTTCGCTGAACGGCAAGAACAACGCCTCGAAGAATGACATATTAAAATATATGATAGACTCTTATCAGGCTGATGTAAAAAGTCTCACATGGTCGATAGACGATGTGGCAGATGTAACAAAAGAGCATTCTGCCGATGGAATCCCCGAATACAAGATTACGCTCAAAGCCACCAAAGAGACAGAGCGAGAAGGTGGAACATCAAAACATAAATTCAACATAAAAGCGACTGTTGCTGCCGACGGAAAGCTATCGGCAATCAACATCGCAAGAGATTAACAAACAAAATTAGCTGTTCCGCATTTGTTGGAGCAGCTCTTTTTGTTTTTCGCTAAGGCTTGTTGGCAGCTTTACATTATAAGTTATGATAAGGTCGCCAAAGGAACCATCTCCTCTGTCATACCCTTTCCCGCGCAAACGCGCTTTTGTACCAGGCTGTGTTCCCGGCTTTATCTTCAGTTTTAACTTCTGTCCAGAACTCAACTGGATTATAACTTCGCCTCCGAGTAATGCTGTATATAAGTCAATATTCACGTTTGCGTTCATTTCTCCCGAGTTTCTTTCAGCATTAAAACCGCCTGTAAATTTTGAACGGGCTCCCTGTCCAAACAAATCGCGGAAGAAAGAACTGAATCCTCCCCCACTGCCAAAACTGCCAAAGTCAAATCCTTCAAAAGGCGAACCGCCTCCAAACCCGCCTCCTTTGGCATTCTCAAAGGCCTCTGCATTGCGCCATTGTTCTCCATATTGGTCATATTTTTTGCGCTTTTCCGGGTCGCCTATCACGTCGTATGCCTCGCTCAAGGCTTGGAACTTTGCTTTCGCTTTTGGGTCATTTGGATGCAAATCAGGATGGAACTGCTTTGCACGCTTACGATATGCCGCACGAACATCCTTCTGAGGGATATTCCTGTCTACTCCAAGTATTTTGTAATAATCTATAAATGCCATACTCTATCCTCCCTATTATCTTATTATAGTTCTAAATTCTTGATAGCAAAAGCTATGCCGAACTAAAAAATGAAGACATAATGTCGCAGATATTTATCTTCTCATATTTTCAAACAAAGAAGATTTTGATTGAAAATACACGAGTTTCAGAATATATAGTTGTAAAGATAATGACAGTAGGAAAAAATAATATTGAACCAAAGAATAAACATAAAATAGTTACTATGCAGAAGCTGTCAAGACATCTGTGGGGCATATCACCATATTAAATAGGTAAAAAGGTTATTTTTATGAAAGAAAGAAAAATAAAAGATGTATCTTTGCACCACAAAAAGCCCCGAATAAATTATTGAAACATAAAAGATATGAAGAAAAAATTAGAAAAAGTACTTGTGCTTGGCTCAGGTGCCTTGAAAATCGGACAGGCTGGCGAATTCGACTATTCAGGTTCGCAGGCTTTGAAAGCATTGCGCGAAGAAGGAATCTCGTCTGTGCTTGTCAATCCTAATATCGCCACGATACAGACATCGGAAGGTATCGCAGACAAGGTCTATTTCCAACCCGTGACGCCCTATTTTGTCACAGAGATTATAAAGAAAGAACATCCCGACGGCATACTCCTTGCTTTCGGAGGACAGACAGCGCTCAACTGTGGAACAGAACTTTACACCACCGGTGTGCTCAAGGAATATGGCGTTGAGGTTTTGGGAACATCTGTCGATGCCATAATGTATACCGAAGACAGAGACCTGTTCGTGAAGAAACTCAACGAGATTGAACTTAAAACCCCGATAAGCGAGGCGGTAGAGAATATGGAAGACGCTCTCGCAGCGGCTCGCGAGATAGGCTACCCGGTGATGATTCGCTCGGCATACGCGCTCGGCGGACTCGGCTCGGGTATCTGCAAAGATGAGGAGGTGTTCACTGAACTGGCGGGCAGCGCATTCACTTTCGCTCCGCAGGTGCTCGTGGAAGAGTCACTCAAGGGCTGGAAAGAGATTGAGTTCGAAGTTATCCGTGACGCTAATGACCATTGCTTCACGGTGGCATCTATGGAAAACTTCGATCCGCTCGGAATACATACAGGTGAGTCGATAGTCGTAGCTCCTACATGTTCGCTTACGGATGAGCAGGTAAAAATGCTTCAGGAAATTTCCATCCGCTGTGTACGTCATCTCGGCATCGTAGGAGAATGCAACATCCAGTTTGCCTTCAACGCGAAAACAAACGACTATCGAATAATTGAAGTCAATGCGCGTCTGAGCCGTTCATCGGCATTAGCATCTAAAGCAACCGGCTATCCGTTGGCATTTGTAGCTGCCAAGATAGCCCTCGGCTACACTCTCGACCAAATCGGAGAAATGGGAACGCCAAATTCAGCTTATACCGCGCCGCAACTTGACTATATGATATGCAAGATTCCACGCTGGGATCTCACGAAGTTTGCTGGCGTGAGTCGTCTTATCGGTTCATCGATGAAGTCGGTCGGCGAGATAATGTCCATCGGACGGTCGTTCGAGGAGATGATTCAGAAAGGCTTACGAATGATTGGGCAGGGTATGCACGGATTCGTTGGAAACGACCACACACGCTTCGACAATCTTGACGAAGAATTGGCGAACCCCACAGACTTGCGTATCTTCGCCATCGCACAGGCCTTTGAAGATGGCTATAGCATAGAGCGTATAGAAGAACTTACAAAAATTGACACGTGGTTCCTGCAAAGGCTGAAAAACATTGTAGACTTAAAGCATAAGTTGCAGCTATACAATACATTGGATGAAATACCTACAGAATTGCTCAAAGAGGTAAAAGCTGCCGGATTCTCCGATTTTCAGATAGCACGCTTTGTACTCAAACCTACATCGGGAAATATGGAGAAGGAGAACCTCGAGGTGCGCAAACATCGTATACAAAAAGGTATTCTGCCGGCAGTGAAGCGCATCAACACCGTGGCAGGCGAACATCCGGAACTGACAAACTATCTTTATTTCACTTATGGTGCAGATGGGCATGACATAGACTACTACAAAAACGAGAAATCGGTTGTTGTTCTCGGCTCGGGTGCCTATCGTATCGGTTCGTCTGTAGAGTTCGACTGGTGTTCGGTGAATGCCATAAATACAGCACGTAAACTCGGATATAAGTCTATCATGATAAACTATAATCCAGAAACAGTATCTACCGATTATGATATGTGTGATAGGCTATATTTCGACGAGTTGTCACTTGAGCGTGTACTTGACGTAATAGACCTTGAGATGCCGAAAGGTGTCATCGTGAGTGTTGGCGGTCAGATTCCAAACAATCTGGCAATGAAACTTCACCGCCGTGGCATACCTGTGCTCGGTACATCGCCTATTGATATCGACCGTGCGGAAAACCGTGACAAGTTCTCGGCAATGCTCGACAAATTGGGAATAGACCAGCCGGCATGGCGCGCACTAACCTCATTCGACGATATCAAGGAGTTTGTAGATAAAGTAGGATTTCCTGTTTTGGTTCGTCCGTCATACGTATTATCGGGGGCGGCAATGAACGTATGCTACAGTTTGGAGGAACTGGAACGCTTCCTGAAAATGGCAACGGAAGTAAGCAAGGAGTATCCGGTCGTAGTATCGCAGTTTATGCAGGAGACAAAAGAGATTGAGTTCGATGCAGTGGCTGATAAGGGACAAATCGTGGAATATGCCATCTCCGAGCATATCGAATATGCCGGTGTACACTCTGGAGACGCTACAATGGTATTCCCCGCGCAGAATATATACTTCTCTACCATAAGACAGATAAAGAAAACAGCCTGTAAGATAGCGGAAGAGTTAAATATAAGTGGCCCATTCAACATACAGTTCCTTGCTAAGAACCGCGAGATAAAGGTTATAGAATGTAACTTGCGTGCTTCTCGTTCGTTCCCGTTCGTGAGCAAAATCTTGAAACGTAACTTCATTGAGACGGCAACAAAGATTATGCTCGACGCTCCATACACCAAACCGGACAAGAGTGAGTTCGACATAGACAGGATTGGTGTGAAGGCATCACAATTCTCATTTGCCCGTCTACAGAATGCCGACCCGGTACTTGGCGTTGATATGTCTTCCACTGGTGAGGTGGGATGTCTCGGTGACGATATGAACGAGGCGCTTCTCAATGCCCTCATCGCAACAGGATACCGTATCCCGGAAAAGCACATCCTCATGTCTTCAGGAGGCGCGAAAGACAAAGTGTCACTACTGGAACCAGCCCATCAGTTGATAAAGAAAGGCTTTGAAGTCTATGCCACGGCAGGAACTGCCAAATTCCTGAACGAAAATGGCGTGCCTGCAATAGCCGTTGGATGGCCCGACGAAAATTGTGAAAACAATGTGATGGATATGATTGCCGATCATAAATTCGATTTAATAATAAATGTTCCCAAAAACCGAACAAGGCGTGAACTTACAAACGGTTACCGCATACGGCGCGGTGCCATAGACCACAATATCCCGCTGATGACAAATGTGAGACTGGCGAAAGCTTTCATAGAAGCGTTCTGCACAATGAAGCAGCAGGATATAAAGATAAAAAGCTGGCAGGAATACAATGCATAAATAGATTATTGCTGTCCGATAAGAAGACTTCATTTACTCATGGTTATTATTGCCTAAATGCAAAAAACGAGATAACCAAAATGGCTGGTACTTCGCAAGAAGTACCAGTCTTAATTTGTATTGTTCATAGTAGTTAAGAGCATTTTGGCCTTAGTATTTAATCTATTTGAATGCAACAGTCAAGTAATTTGGGGACAGTACTCAAGTAATCTGGGTGTAGTACTCGAGTAATTCGGGTGTAGTACTCGAGTAATTCGGGTGTAGTACTTGAGTAATTTGGGCTTGATTACTTGAGTATTTTGGACCTAATACTGCTTTGTTTATACCTTTCTTGATGTCAAAATTGCTATTCATTTGAAAATCAACGAGATATGAACTACATAAAATTATTGCGATTATTGTTTACAAGACAGCAATAATTTTGATTATAAATATGCAAGTTTCAGAAGAAATAGTTATAAATAAAGCAGGAAAAAGATAGAATAAGTAATATTGAACTAAAGAAATGGACATAAAAAAGAGTCATATCAAACTCTATATAGAGAATTGATATGACTCTTAATAGTTATTATATATAAAATCTTTCTTTGTTGGAAATGAAGTTTCCATCACTCCGACAAAGAAAAAATAATATTAGTCTAACCACTTGACGTAGCTGAAGTCCTGACGATGAGGAAGTTTGTCGCACTTAGGATACATACGTACACAAGCCTTATATGTACCTGCGTGATCCGGCTCAAACTTGCATTCGAAGGTGTAGAGGTTTCCTTCCTTCTTTACCATCTCAAACGGACGAACAGTATGGATAGTAATCTCATCCTCTGCGTCGTTCTTGATTGATACCAATTCAAGACCTACCGCATCATTGAGTCCCTGCTCATCTATTACGTAAGTCAACTTATATGCGTTACCTGTCTCGCTGTCGATAAGGGCAGAAGTGTCCTTAGATACGACATTGATTGAATCCCAACGCTCAGCAACGGTTTCTTTCCAACTTGCAATCTCCTTAGCAAGAGCATTGTCATTCTTAGAAAGTGCCTCGAAACGAGTAGCCTGATTGGTGTAGAACTTGTCATAATAATCGTCAAGCTGACGCTTCATAGTATAGTGAGGAGCGATTGTTGCGATAGAGTTCTTCACAACTTTCAGCCAGTCTGAGCTATATGTCTTGCCGTTGTCCTTGTTGTAATACAATGGAATGATTTCGTTCTCAAGGAGTGAGTAGATTGTTGCAGCATCAAGCTGATCCTGATAGCCCTGATTCTGGTATGTACGCTTCTGTGGGAGAGCCCATCCTGCGCCCTTACGATAACCTTCAACCCACCATCCGTCGAGGACAGAAAGGTTTACAACACCATTCATCTCAGCCTTCTCACCTGATGTACCGGAAGCCTCAAGAGGACGTGTCGGAGTGTTCATCCAGATATCAACGCCAGAAACGAGACGACGTGCAAGCTGCATATCATAGTCTTCGAGGAAGATGATTTTGCCAAGGAATTCTGGACGCTGGCTTATCTCGAATATCTTCTTGATCAGCCCTTGTCCTGCGCCGTCAGCCGGGTGAGCCTTTCCTGAGAAGAAGAACAATACAGGATGCTCAGGATCGTTGACAATCTTAGAAAGACGGTCCAAATCAGTGAACAGCAAATGAGCACGCTTGTATGTTGCAAAACGACGGCAGAAACCAATCATAAGTGCGTTCGGATTGATACGCTCAAGCAGAGAAACCACACGTGAAGGGTCGCCCTGATTCTTCAACCATGTTTGCGTGAACTTCTCGCGGATGTATGTAATCAACTTCTGCTTCAAAGTCATACGTGTTTCCCAAATTTCCTCATCTGGAACATTGTATATAGCATGCCATATATCTTCATTGCTTTGGTCGCCCATAAACTTCTTATCGAAGTATTTGTCATAAACCTTGCGCCATTCTGTAGCTGTCCATGTCGGGAAGTGAACACCATTGGTAACATATCCTACGTGGTTCTCTTCTGGATAGTATCCCTTCCAAATTGAAGAGAACATCTTCTGGCTTACCCAACCGTGGAGCTTACTTACACCATTTACCTCTTGGCAGGTGTTACAAGCGAATGTAGACATACAGAATCTCTCGCTGTGGTCCTCTGGATTGATACGTCCCATTCCGATGAACTCATCCCATGTGATTCCAAGTTTTGCAGGATAACCACCCATGTATTTTCCGAAGAGAGCCTCGTCAAAATAGTCGTGGCCGGCAGGAACCGGAGTATGAACAGTGTACAAAGAAGATGCGCGTACAAGTTCCAATGCTTGGTTGAAGTTCAAACCTCCGTCAATATAATCACAAAGACGCTGGAGATTGCAGAGCGCTGCATGACCTTCGTTGCAGTGATATATCTGCTTTGTAATACCAAGTTTCTTCAATGTGAGGATACCACCGATACCGAGCAGAATCTCTTGCTTCAAGCGGTTTTCCCAATCACCACCATAAAGAGAGTGAGTGATAGGCTTGTCATATTCCGAGTTCATTTCATTGTCTGTGTCAAGCAGATAGAGCTTTACACGACCTACATTAACGCACCATACGTAAGCGTGAACCTGATAGTTCATATATGGAACGTCAACAACCAAAGGTTCTCCGTTCTCGTCCAACTGGCGAACGATAGGTAGAGAGTTGAAGTTCTGAGCATCGTAGTTGGCAATCTGCTCACCAGCCATACTAAGACTCTGTTTGAAATATCCATAACGATAGAGGAAACCTACCGCGCACATATCTACATTAGAATCAGATGCCTCCTTAATGTAGTCTCCGGCAAGCATACCAAGACCACCAGAATATATCTTCAAAGTCTGATTTAGACCATATTCCATACAGAAGTATGCTACAGACGGACGTTTGCAGTCCGGCTTAACATCCATATATTTGCGAAACTGCTTATATACATCTTTTACTTCTTTCATAATGGCACGATCCTTCACGATAGCTTCCTTGCGCTCATAGCTGAGACTGTCAAGAAGCATCACCGGATTGTGTCCAACTTTCTCATAAAGTTCTTCATCAAGACTCTTCCACAAGTTGCGAGCTTCGTAGTTCCAAGCCCACCACATATTATGTGCGAGTTCATCGAGACATTTCAATTCTTCTGGAAGCTTTGATTTTACCGTAATCTCTTTCCAAAGAGGGGCATTTGAATAGTCAGATTTGATTTTCATAATTGTTTTATTTGTTGTTATTAATTCTTTATTTTTCTTTCATTAGCTTTAGTTAAAGCAATATCATAAGCGTCATAATAGAATTCTATAAATTCGCGCCATAACGCTTTCTTTGAAAGTTTGTCTGCATTGGCACGACATTTCTTTATTTGCACATCGGTCATATTCGAGAATTTGCTTACCGTATCTTTTATAACATCTGCAACTTCTGAATAGTTGTAATCGGTTCTGTGTATCACCTTTACGCCGTCTTCGATTTCGCTATATTCACCTTTTTCACTGTTTGCCCAAAGGCCAAAGCCTGCGAGATCTGTGGTAATACAAGGTACTTTGAAAGCGATTGCCTCAAGCGGAGTATATCCCCAGGGCTCATAATAAGAAGGATAAATGCACAAATCGTTTCCAAGCACAAGGTCATAATATGACATATTTATCACGCCGTCATTGCCGGTAAGATAACAAGGAAGGAAGATTATCTTCACTTTATCATCTTTTAAATTGTGCATATCAAGATATTTTAGCATATCAAGTACATTGTCGTGGCTCATATTGTTAAGCCAATGAGTAACCATAGGAATCTCCAAAGGTGTGTCGAAAGTCTGATTAGAAGCCAAGCGGTCTGTCAAATCTTTTCGAGGCTCACCAACCCAACCCGGTATTTCAATAAAAGCGATGATATTTTTGTTCAGATTCTTGTCGCGTTTCAAGCGGTTCATAGCCTCAATATAGACATCAATTCCTTTATTACGGAACTCATAACGTCCACTTGTAGAGATAATCAAAGTGTCATCTCCTAAGTCTGTGCCCAACAATGCGTTAGCAACATTTAGCAGACGTTTTCTTGCTGCCTTCCTTTTCTTTGTAAATGTCGCACCTTTAGGTATGAAATTATTTTCAAATCCATTAGGAAGGACTTTGTCAACAGACTTATCCAACAACTCTTTACATTCATTTGCAGTTATCTCGCTGACAGTAGTAAAGCAATCAACATATTTCGCAGTCTGCTTTTCTATCGAATGTTTGCTTTGCATATTAAGTTCTCCGGCCATTTGGTCTCCATTATATGCAAAAAGATAATCATATAATGGCTTATTATTTCCGGCGATACTTCTGCCTATGCTTGTAGCATGAGTTGTAAATAATGTAGCTATCTGTGGAAGTTTGTGATGAATGTATAAAAGTCCAAGTCCTGTCATCCATTCATTTCCATGATAAACTACAGATTTGGAATCATCGAGATAGTAGTTATAAAAACTTTCTACGACTTTTGCAGCAGCATAAGAGAACATAGACGCTTCATCGTAGTCGCCATAAGAATGCAAACTATCTACTCCGTATAGTTCCCACATCTTACCGTAAATGTTGTTCTTCTCTCTGTAAAAAGGCTCAAAGTCAACAAGTATCGAAATAGGCTCTCCTGGAATATCCCATCTACCTATTTTCAAACTAAGCCCTTCTGTATCTGCTTTATTTTTCCAATCTTCAAATAATGTTGGTTCTTCTATAAAGTAAGGACTTGAAATGTCATGCCAACAGTTAGGTCCGATAAAGATTGTCCTATCTTTCATCTTATCCTGTAATGTTTTTGCACGCGTTGAAAGAACTGTATAAATTCCACCTACCTTATTACAAACCTCCCAACTTGATTCAAAAATATAATCTGGAAGCATTCTACCTTTTTTCATATATAACATTATAAATGCGGTGCAAAGATACTAAAAAATACTTAAATACAGATACTAATAGATTTATTTTTTGTGTTTATTTATTCAATATTGATTATAATCACATACAGCTTCGATATTCTTTAGAATCGAAGCTGTATATAAATACATTTTTATGTACTATTATTTGAATTTCCTTTTATTCAAATTTTGCGCCATCAAAGAAATCAAACTTTATTTTCTTATTTTGTGGAATGGTTGGTTTGGCATATATTCCATTCAAAATAAGAATTTTGGTTTTAGCATTAACAGGTGCGGCCGTAATGGCATCCTCTGGTGTCATATAATTACCGGTTCCATTTGCGGCCACTATATAATCGTAATGGCGTACATATTTTTTCAGTGCAGGAATGGTTTCTGATACAGCATCGGCAATAGCAGATGCTACGACATGAGCCCCATATACATTATAATGTGTATTATCTTGCCTTCCTTTTGGCAGGCTGTGGTGTTCACCAGGACGGAACCACATATGCAAACGGCGAGAACCTTCTACGCCAAGCCCTTGTTCTATCTCATAAGTAATCTTGTTTGCATCTATAAATAGGCAGCCGGTTTCATTCGCGACATTCTTTACAGATTGTAAATAAGCCCCGTGAGTGTCTACAAGAGTGTCGCTATTGACCTTTTCTCCCAGATATGTTGTATTACGCAACAACTCGTCATCATCTTGTTTATCAGGAACAAGATAAAAGTTCCGACGTACCACAGGAGTAAAGAGTACCGGTATTCCTCCCTTTTCAATAGTCTGATTTATAAAAAGTTTGAGGTTAGCATCATAAGTTGAGCCGGGATCTGTATGCCGCTCCGGCTGTGGCTTCTCATCATTATGCCCAAACTGGATGAATACATAATCTCCCGGTTTAATGCGTTCCAACACTTTTTTCCATCTCCCTTCTGCAATAAAACTTTTTGAAGAACGGCCATTAACAGCATGATTGTCAATTCTAATGTCCTCTGAGAAGAAACCTTGCAAGACCATTCCCCACCCTCTTTCTTGTTTTTCTCCAGATATATCTTTGTTTGCTGCTGTAGAATCACCAATTATAAAAATTGTTGTAGTAGCTTTACGAGCACTTGTTAGCAACAATATTGCAACAATTGAAAATAATAAAATTGCTGTTTTCTTCATTTCCTTATAAAGTTTTTAAGTTGAGATTGTCTTTTGTATAATAAGATAAAGGCAGAATAAGAATACTTTTTACAGTATCTTATTCTGCCTTAAAATATTATATAGTCTGTAAGAATTCGTCTGGAGTAACAAGTTGTTGCTCTCCTGTAATCATATTCTTAAGAGTTATTTTACCCTGTTCCATTTCATTTTCACCAGCAAGAACGACATAAGGAATCTGCTTGGCATTGGCATAACTCATCTGTTTCTTCATCTTTGAAGTATCCGGATATATTTCTGTCCGTATTCCATTTTCACGTGCTTTAGCTACTATTGGCAAACAATATTCTGTTTCTTTTTCTCCAAAGTTTATGAAAAGCACTTGAGTCCCTGTTATACTTTCTTTGGGATACAAATCGAGAGTATTCAAGACATCGTATATACGGTCTGCCCCAAAAGAAATACCAACGCCACTAAGTCCCGGCATTCCAAATATTCCCGTAAGATTGTCATAGCGTCCACCACCGGTAATACTTCCCATTGGGGTGTCAAGAGCTTTTACCTCAAATATTGCTCCTGTATAATAATTGAGACCGCGTGCAAGAGTCAAATCCAACTGAATCTCATTTTTAAGTCCTATAGTTTTCAGTTTATCAAGTATGAAACGTGTTTCTTCAACACCTTTCATTCCAATTTCAGAGTCATTCAACACATCAACTATAGTGTTTAGTTTTGATTCGTTGGTACCCTCAAGCAATATTATTGGCTGCAATTTTTCTACTTGTTCTTCTGAAAGTCCGTTATTAAGCAATTCTGCATTAACATTATCTATTCCTATCTTGTCAAGTTTGTCTATTGCGACCGTAATGTCAACAATCTTATCGGCAGCACCAATAACATCAGCTATTCCCGCAAGAATCTTGCGGTTATTTATCTTTATCTGTACACGAATGCCGAAACGTGTAAATACAGTATCAACTATCTGCATCAGTTCAACTTCATTAAGAAGTGAATCTGAGCCAACCACGTCTGCATCACACTGATAGAACTCGCGGTAGCGCCCTTTTTGGGGACGGTCTGCTCGCCAAACTGGTTGAATCTGATAGCGCTTGAATGGTAATTGCAATTCATCACGATGCATTACGACATATCTGGCAAATGGAACAGTAAGGTCGTAACGCAATCCTTTTTCACATATTTGAGAGGCAAGGCGCAAAACGTTGCGCTCAACCAGTTCTTCATCAGATAATTTATTAAAGAAATTACCGGAATTAAGAACTTTGAACAATAACTTATCACCTTCCTCTCCATATTTTCCCATGAGAGTTTGCAAAGTTTCCATCGCAGGCGTTTCTATCTGTTCAAAGCCATAAAGAGCATAGACGTCACGTATGGTATTGAATATATAGTTACGCTTTGCCATCTCAACGGGAGAGAAATCGCGCGTACCTTTGGGTATTGATGGTTTATTCATCTTTCAATCTTTATTTTCTTACGATTGTCTGTTCTCTATCCGGACCAATTGATATGATTTTAATCGGTGTTTCAAGTTCAGCCTCCAAGAATTTAACATAATTGAGGAATGCTTCCGGGAACTGATCCTCTGACGTATATTTAGTCATGTCGGTTTTCCAACCAGGCATCTCTTTATAAACCGGCTCTATACCGTCTTCTATATTGTATGGGAAATAATCTATCTCCATACCATTTTGTTTATATGCAACACACGCTTTAACAGTCTCAAAACTATCAAGCACATCACTCTTCATCATGATAAGATGTGTTACACCATTTACCATGATAGCATACTTCAATGCCACGAGGTCTATCCAGCCGCAACGACGCTCACGGCCGGTAACAGCTCCATATTCATGACCGAGGTCTCGTATTGTTTTTCCAGTTTCATCGAAAAGTTCTGTCGGGAATGGTCCTGCACCAACACGTGTGCAATAAGCCTTCATAATACCATACACATTACCAATCTTATTCGGACCGACGCCCAGACCGGAACACGCTCCGGAACAGATTGTATTTGAAGAGGTAACGAACGGATAACTACCGAAGTCCACATCAAGCATCGTGCCTTGTGCGCCTTCGCAAAGGATAGATTTACCCTCGCGTATGATTCTGTTAATCTCATGTTCGCTATCCACAAACTTGTATTGCTTCATGTATTCCACACCGGCCATCCAGTTGGCTTCCACGGTTTCTAAGTCTTTGAAGTCATCAAAGTTTAATGCTTCCAGCATTTTCATGTGGCGTTCTTTACATTCCGCATATTTCGCTTCAAAGTTTTCAAGAATATCGCCAACACGTAAACCATTACGACTTATCTTATCTGTATATGTAGGGCCAATACCTTTGCCTGTTGTGCCAACTTTGTTTTTTCCTTTAGCAATTTCCAATGCCTTATCAAGCAATCTGTGAGTCGGCATTATCAAATGAGCCTTTTTAGAGATGTAAAGGCGTTCTTTGAGATTATGTCCACTAAGTTCTAATCCTTTTGCCTCATCCATAAAAAGGTCCGGAGCCAAAACCACGCCATTACCAATTATGTTAACCTTTCCACCCTGAAAGATACCGGAAGGAATACTACGCAATACATACTTCTGGCCTTCAAACTCAAGAGTATGTCCTGCATTAGGTCCTCCCTGAAAGCGGGCTACTACATCATAGTGTGGTGTGAGTACATCAACAACCTTACCTTTACCTTCATCGCCCCACTGGAGTCCCAGTAAGACATCTACTTTACCTGTATTCATTTATTATCTTGTTTCTGTTGTTTCAAATTATTTTTCTTTCGTGTTATGCGCGACTGGCACATTGAGCATACCCCATATATATATAGCGTGAAGCCATCTTTACGGAAGCGTCGCAATTTGGTATGCTCTATTGCATCTGCGATTTCTTTAGAAACGACTTCCGTAACACTCCCACACAAAGTGCAAACCTGATGTATATGATTTTCATTATGATAACAAGCCTCATATTTAGTTTGCCCAATAAAACGATGGCGTATGACAAGACGAAGCTCGATGAACAGCTTCATTGTATTATATAATGTAGCACGTGACACTCGAAAGTTTTCTTTTTCGAGTATGTTGCCAAGTTCTTCGAGCGTAAAGGGTCCTTCAATATTATACGCAGCATCAAGTATAGCGTACCGTTCAGGCGTCTTACGCAAATGGTTTAGCTCAAGGTAACTCGTAAGAATTTCCTTGACCTCCTTTATCAGGATATCCTTTGTCACGTCAACACAGATTAAATTCGCACAAAAGTACAAATTTTAATGCAAATAAAGATACTGGACTATCAAAAAAACGTTAAAACGTAGTTTACAACAATTCCGGCAACACATTTCTGACTATTTGCTCATAAGTTTCTCCTAAATCGCAAAAGTGGGAAACACTATTTGCTACCGCGTGTTTCAAGGCAATATTATCAGTATTAAATGCCACCAGAGCTTGATCAATAAATTCATTTACCCCTCGTTCATCTGGTTGTCTGCCTTTCGCAAACAATCGCGCAAATAAATGGAATCCGCTCAACTGCCTGTATATATTCTCAGAAGCCACCCATTCGTATGCAAGTTCTGGGGCGAAATCGAGATATTGATATAGGTTGAAGACTGCCATTTCTGCAATCTCCTGCGTCGCTGTTTGTTCTACCCATAAATTTACAAGATCATTCGACATCTTTTCCACCGGCATAATCAGCGTTGCCAAAATCTTACATTCTCTGACATTTTCTTTCCAAAGTTCTATGGCAAGTTGGTAGTCCTTGCCATATTCGCCTGCCAAATTCTTTATATCCGAAAATTGTATTCCCCAATTTATCTTATAACTAAGGCCTTTTTCACGCATCGAATGCGATGCCACACCGTTCATAAGCAAACGGAATGAACGTTTGATACTTTTTACCTTATTGTTTGTTTCTTCGTTTATCATATTAATGTTGAGTATTCTTTACTATATCGAAGCATCTGCTCAGTATATGTTTCTGTATAGTCCAAATCCACATCTACGACTTTGCCCTCGGAATCTTTTACAAGAGACATTTTAGGATTCAAGAAGCCTTTATATGGGGCAATATTAAGCGAAGCATACCTTTCAAGCATTTCTTTATGCAAGCCTTGATTAATATTTACAGCATACTTCTCGACAAGTTCTCTTGCTGCTTCGAAGTCTCCTGTACTCTTTATTCGTTGCACTTCTGCAAGTAGCTTGGCAAAACAATCACGTAATGTTCCATAATCATTTATGCGTACAAATGTCTTTCCGTTCTCTTTTACAAGTTCAACGGCTCCATCACTGTGCTCAAGTGTCCAATATGCAATAAGAGCGCGATTCCTCATGTGGGCTTCCTCTATACAATTTCCTTGTTTGATACGAACAAGCAGAGTCATCAGACCGTTCATCATATACGTATAATACTGCGACTTATACGCGTCCATATTAGGAGTAAGACCTAAATCAACAAGTTTCTTGTCTGCTATATAATACAATCCAAACAAGTCGGCCCTCGCCTCCTCTATTACGTTACCATAGGCTTTTAGGGCGTCCGGACTCACGCCTTGTAATAGTCTGCCACTACCATGTCCAAGACATTCATGCAAATCTGTATGCAGGTCATCGCATATATCTCCCCATTTATTTATCTCGTCAAGGACAGTCTCGTTTATTACAAACTCTTTAAGAAAGCCATTATTTCGACCGACGGCATTATATGCCTCCGTAAGATTACTTATCGTTACGCTCTTACTTCCATATTCCGCCCTAATCCAATCAGCGTTAGGCAGATTTATGCCTATTGCCGTAGAGGGATACTCATCACCGCCAAGCATTGCCGCACATACAACACTTGCCACGACTCCTTTAACAATAGGTTTGCGGAAACGCGGATCTACCGGACTGTTATCCTCAAACCACTGCGCATTATCACTTATTGTCTGCGCACGTTTTGTCGCCTCAAGGTCTTTTATCTCTACTATGCCTTCCCACGAAGCCTTTATTCCGAGTGGATCGCCATATACTTCTATGAATCCGTTTATGAAATCGATTAATCCATCATGGGTGCGCACCCACTCTATTGAATAATCGTCAAAATCGCCCAAATCACCTGTCTCATAATATCTTATGAGCAATTCTATTACTTTTTTCTGCTTATCAGATTCGGAATATTCAGCAGCCTTAGACAACCAATATATTATTTTTGAAATAGCAGCTCCATACAATCCGTCTGCTTTCCATACTATCTCTTTTATTTCTCCTGCATCCTTTACGAGCTTTGAATTAAGTCCCCATGATGGTTCTCGATCTTCATTTGTGCTTTTAGAAGCATAGAAATCCTCAACCTCCTTCTGACTTACACCCTCATAATAATTGCAGGCCGATGTCTCAACAAGGTCTTCACCATTAGCCTTATTGACCCGCTTTGGCATAACGGCAGGATTGAATATAATAGGGAACAACTCGCCAATGACAGACTCCAACGTCTCGTCACGCAACGAATCAGCATTTTTTGAAAGAACAACTTCTAATTGTTCTTTCAAAAATTCCTTAGTAAATTCCGGTGAGAACTTATCACAGCCATAATGATGATAAATTCCATTAGAGAACCATACCCTCTTAAGATACAATTCTAATGACTTGAAATTTTTATCTTCTCTCTGACCTTCATAATTTAAATATACAACTTCGAGTAATCTCCTTATTCTCAAATTGTACTTACCAAACTGGTCAAATGTTATGTCTCGCCCATACAAAGTAGCTTTCGCGAGGCAATATACCAAACATTTCTGATTTAGAGAGAGAGATTTGAAATCTTTCAGACGATAGCGTAATAGTTGCAAGTCTGCAAAATGTTCGTCTGCATAAGAAAATTCGCCCCTCATTCTTTATTCATTTTATTTCTGTTTTTACCTGTTTTTTAGTTGTTTTCTCTTCGTTAGCTTCTTCTAATTTCTGCATTTTATAGTCTCGTGGTGTAATACCGTTGAATTTATAGAAAGACGCATAAAAAGATTGACGGTTTGAGAAGCCAACCATATCGCTAATATCCTCCATATTCAAGTCATGGTAACGTTTGTCAGTAAGAAGGGACATAGCCTCTTCTATGCGGAATTTATTAATAAACGATGTGTAGTTCATGTGGAACCGCACATTGACAACAGCAGAAATGTAGCGAGTATTTGTACCCAAATCTGCTGCAAGCTGCTTAGCCGAATAATTCTTGTCCTTGTATTTTTTACCGACAAGAATTGTGTCAAGGATTTTCCCCTTTAACTCATCCATTAATTGTGGATTAATCAGACTCCGATAAACAGCCGTTTTTTCCTTCTTTTCTGTAATGTTATATTTAGCCATAACTTTATGTGTTATAATGGATTACCGACTTATATATTCTTTTGCAAATATATATTTTTTTATAACACGTGTCAAATATTTCCGCGTTTTTTTTGTTAATTTTCGGGAAAAATAGTTACTAATAAATTTTTCGAGGATAAAAACACAGAGAAATTATTGAAAAGCAACTCTTCATCTGCAATATCATAGTGATTATCAGATAGTTCTGTAATCTGTCCCTCAGGAAGATTTTCCTATTTATCATCCATATTTCTTACATATTACGACTAATATCAAAACCGTTTTTATATATTTATAATTCCTCTTAGAAACTTCTCAATTCGTCCCAAATGCGTTGCACAGGCAGTCCCATGACATTAAAGTAACTACCTTTTATGCCTGTAACTCCCACATAACCTATCCACTCTTGTATTCCGTATGCCCCGGCTTTGTCTAAAGGGTGGTACTTTTCTACATAATAACAAATTTCCTCTTCCGCCAATTCCTTAAATGTAACATCAGTCTCAACGGCGAATGAATATTGCCGTTCAAGTGTAGTAAAGCACACTCCGGTTATCACTTGGTGGGTTTTACCGCTAAGTTTCCTAAGCATTATTTTCGCATCATTGCCATCTTTTGGTTTTCCGAGAATCTCATCATCAATAACTACTATCGTGTCGGCTGTCAAAACCAATTCTCCAGACTTTACCATATTTCCTATTCTATATGGCTCAGCCTTTTCTTTTGCAATATATTTTGCGACCTCTTCAGCCGAAATTCCTGATGGATAGTCCTCGGAAATACCTGGTATTACCTTAACTTCAAACTCCAAGCCTAATCCGGAAAGCAGTTCCCGTCTGCGTGGGGAATTGCTCGCCAATATTATTTTATACATAACGCATTTTTAATATTATATGATATCGTCCTTTATTTATTTTAGTGAGTTCGAGGGATTCACAAACCTTTTTCAGCCTGTAAAAACCACTGTTCTTTCATTTTGTTTTGATTGCAGAGGTTTTGTAAAGTCTTACCTTATTTTACAATCTACCAACCAAAAGCTTTAGCATTGCTCAACCATTTATCTTGCGCACGCAGCACCTGTTCTATAATGTCGCGTCCGCATCCGTATCCACCTTTGCATCCACTGACATATCGTGAAATTGATTTGATGTCAGGACACGCATCAGCAGGGCAGCACGGACATCCACTACGCTTCATGACCTCATAATCGGGAATATCGTCTCCTACAAAAATAACCTCGCTGTCGTCATATCCGTATTTCGACAAAAACTCTTCCCAGGACTTTATTTTCATGCCGCATCCCATATATATATCCTTTACGCCGAGGCCTTCATAGCGTACTCTGACTGCTTCAGTATTTCCACCGGTCATAATTGCGATGCGCAATCCCATTTTCACGGCGTATTGTATGGCGTAACCATCCTTAATATTCACTGTGCGCAGCGGTTCGCCATCATGCGACAGTGTGATAGTCTCTGCCGACAAAACCCCATCTACATCAAACACGATGGCACGTATTTTTGTCAAATCATAATTTATCATATCTTTTCCTCCGCTATTTTATTTCTCTGATATATACTTTTAGACATTTCCATATATATATTAGTCAGCATCTCGTCAGTCCCGAGAAGCGCCATCTGCGCCTTTATCACATTATCGTCATAGCGTATGGCCGGACCGGTTTGCGCTTTCAGAGGTGACAGGTCGTGTACTTTCCTCGCCGTTTCATCTATCAACGGAAACAATACATCAAACGGGAGGCCGCATTTACCCACCATCTCCGATGCAATGGTATAACAATGGTTAGTGAAGTTGCACGCCCAAACCGCGGAGAGATGTAAATATTTACGTTTTTCTGACGATAACTCATATACATTATCCGATATTGATTCAGCCAATTCACGTATTTTACCATCTGTATAGACGTCATTACTTTCAATAAAACATGGTATCTCATTGAAATTCACATCACGTGATTTTGAAAAAGTCTGCATTGGATATAAAACTCCATAATGCATAGCTTCCGATTCTGTTGCAAAACAATCAATAGACATGGAACCGGCCGTATGCAAGAGTATCTTGTCAAGCCCGATGTTACGGCTCGTTTCTTTTATTACATCTCGCAGTACACTATCCTTCAAAGCATATATATATATATCTGCTTCATTATTTATTTCACTCAAATTATTCGTTGCGATGCCTCCGATGGTATTCGCCAAAGTTTCTGCCGCCACAGACGTCCTGCTATACACCTGCACTATCTTGTGTCCTGCGACAGAAAGAGCCTTACCCAATTGGGTTGCAAGATTACCGGCACCAATCAATGTGATTCTCATTATGGGCTTTATTTTTTAAGTACAAAAATACAAAAAAGTAAGATTATACGCAAAAAACGATATACAAAGGATTGTTCAAACTTTAAAGAATTGTTAAATATTTATCAGTTAGTATCATTTATCCCCTCTTTAATTTCCCGTTTACGAATAAAATATTACCTTTGCAAACGATTTCGCCGATATGGCTCAGTTGGTAGAGCAATTCATTCGTAATGAATAGGTCCCGGGTTCGAGTCCCGGTATCGGCTCATAAAGGTAAAGATTGGAAGCGATAGCGTTTAGATTGCGCATCTTCCAATTTTATTTTATATACACAATCTTATAGAATAGTGTACCTTCGCCGTCTTGCGGAATTAGCTCAGTTGGTAGAGCGTCGGCTTCCCAAGCCGAAAGTCACGGGTTCGAGTCCCGCATTCCGCTCTTTCCCACGCGCCTCTATTATTTGTTTCACCTGCCAAATCTCACAGATTTTAATCCAAAATACGGCTTTATTCCACGTATTCTCACGGTAAGAAAATAATAGAGACGGATTCTTTAATGCCCTTGCTGCCATATTCGTAGATGAGAACGGTGACCTCTGTTTTACATAACAGACTTAAAACTTTTCTCACAGATAAATCCAGATAATCTAGAATATGAGGGCGATTTTATTATGGAAATTGAACCTAATCATCTGGAGGATGCGACAAAAGTGCGCAGTATTGTATTTGCAGACCCTTTTAATAGCAAACTTTACAATAAATGCAAAGAAGACGAAAAGAAACGAGGCGAATTATCTTCCAACTACTCCAAAAAATATGCAGATCTATGGTATGAAAGTAAATCCGAAGAAAATTGACCGCAGGAAGTCTCAAACAGGTTATTCTTTATATTGCTATTCGATAAAACTTTTTTAAGCATACAATGTATTAGGGCTGACACTTCTCACGAGGTATCAGCCCTTTTGGTTATCTTTGTTTTAAGATTAAGACAATTATAACCATGAGTAAAGATAGTCATTTTATCGGACGCAATAAATAATTATAGAAGTTAAGGAAGATGGTGCTTTATTAGACCGTAGCGAATAAAATATAACGCGATAATATTTATACAGTTTTTGTACAACGCCCATGTACAAACTGTACAGAGGCTTTGTAGCGTTAGTACAAAGGCTTTGTACTTTTAGTACATAGGTCATGTACTAAAAGTACAACACGCTTGTATAATTCTGTACTAACCGCACTGCCTCCATAAAAGAAGTGCAGTACCAATGCCATACAAATAATGACTTGGGGAGTACTGATTACCAATTATTCTTGCTAAAGAGGCACACAAAACACCACCAGGACCTACGCTTTTCGATTCTACCCCTTTATTCATATATGGCACACAATATATTCAATTCTTTCTAAACAGATACCAAATGAAAAATAGCGGAGTTATCGCCCATACAGACAAAAAGAGTGTCACGGACCCGAGTCTGTTACCCCTGGCATCCACGTCCATATGTTCCTTTCTATTATGTTTCATCAATATCAACGCCGGTATGATACTTATGATGTATATCACCGCGATGATTGTCAGCAATAAAAGATTTATGTTCATAGAATTATATTGTTATAACTTCAAAACCGTGCCTACTCAC
This sequence comes from uncultured Prevotella sp., assembly GCA_900547005.1. GTDB lineage: Bacteria > Bacteroidota > Bacteroidia > Bacteroidales > Bacteroidaceae > Prevotella. The sequence goes on along the minus strand of URER01000002.1, from coordinate 105,443 downwards.
GAAGGAAACTCTGTATTGTTCATAAAGTTAAGATTTCAAACTAATAAAAGAATGTCTGCTAATCATTCGCTTATTAAACAAATGCGAATATTGATTAACCCTTGCACTTATCTGGCTTGAAGGAATGGTCCCTTTATCCCCTCTTTCATACAATTTGCGCTTGTTTATCTCGTCCGCAATTTCCTGAGGAGTCATAGTTTCCTTTTCACTCTCGCTTAAGACTTTAATAATAGCTTCATGCAGCTTCATTTCTGTTTCCATCGGTTTCCTTTCTTTTTTACACCATCCCAAGAATAAATGAAATGGCAAATTATTTAATAATGTATCTATCTACGTTTGAAAAAGGTCATAATAATTTTTTTAAGCCTTTGTATAATGCCACTTTTATTTAAACCATCATCTTTAACTGTAATCTTCCCTTCTTCTATCAGCTCCCTGAAGTTCTCGACATTGTATTCAACCTTTGGTTTTTCACCTTTAGGATGATAATCTTCCCAATAGAAACCAATATCTCTAATTCTATCTCTTACCCTTTTTTGTTTGTTACTTGGAGACTTAAGTTTCTCTTCGATTAATTCTTCAATTCTCTTAATCTCTTGTGAAGTAAATACTTTCTTACCTTTCATTATATTAAGGTTTTTGTGCCATTCCAAAAGATCCAACGGACTGGCAAGTTAATAAGAAGTTAAGTGTAGAGCCAATTGTTTATATTTCGAACAGCTCTGAAAAGAACTTAGAATAATAAACAACACTTTCGCAATGAGCGTCCAACAGTAGGAGCTCATTCACAGTGCAAATATAAAGATATTTTTCCATAATGACAAATGATAGAATGATATTTTTAAAAGTTTGTGCACTCCTTGAGGTGCCTTAAAAAGGCGCTTCTACAAGGGTGCGTCAAGGCACACCAAAGGGCGCACTAAGGGGGGCATCGATGCACTCTCGTAAAAGAAAACTCACAAGCCACTTTCATAATTTGCGCCTTAGCGCATCCTTGCAATCCACACAGAGTTTATTACAATATATTGCCCACTACTGTCCCGTTAAAGTGGACTAATCGCTCTTTGAAATAATTGAATTATAGCTTATTACGCCGTATTTTGCAATGAAACGGATTTGATTTTGCAACTTTGCAGCCAAATTGATGACTGCATATGAATCAAGACAAATACGTTTTCGCACAACTTACCGCTTTTATGAACAGGACTCAGTTCAACAACTACGTTCGCAAGTACGATGGGAATCGCTATGTGAAGCATTTCACTTGTTGGAACCAACTACTTACAATGATGTTTGGCCAACTGAGTAACCGAGAGAGCTTGCGTGATCTGATCGTCGCTTTTGAAGCACATAGAGCAAAGCAACATCATCTTGGTGTAGGTCGTGAACCTATTGCCAAAAAGACCCTTGCTTCAGCTAACCAAAATCGCGACTGTAGAATCTTTGAAGGCTTTGCTTTCTACATGATGAAAGAAGCTTGTGAGAAACGAGCAACCAACATTATAGATATTCCAGGGAAAAAGTATGCTTTTGATTCTACGACGATTTCACTATGCCTCTCTACTTTTCCTTGGGCAAAGTTCCGAAGAAAGAAAGGTGGAGTTAAAGCTCATGTCTTGTACGACATTGAGGCTCAAGTTCCTGCCTTCTACACCGTGACCACTGCATCAAAGCATGATTCGACAGCAATGTCTTCAATTCCCTATGAACCAAATGCTTACTACATATTCGACAGGGCCTATGACTCATTCAAAGAACTCTACAAAATACATCTAACGGATTCTTTCTATGTGGTCAGAGCCAAGACGAACTTGAAGTATAAGATAGTCAAATGGAAAAGACGCATGCCAAAGAACGTACTTACTGATGCCGAGGTGAAACTGACAGGTTACTTGTCAGAGAAGAAGTATCCGGAGTCATTCAGACTTGTAAGATACTATGATGAGAAAGAAGAACGTGAATTCACTTTTCTCACCAATGCCAAGCATCTTAATGCTCTTGAAGTCGCAGAACTTTACAAGAAAAGATGGTTGGTCGAACTTCTCTTCAAATGGCTAAAACAGCATCTCAAGATTAAGAAATTCTGGGGTACTACTGAGAATGCCGTCCGAATACAGATTGCCATAGCCATTATAACCTATTGTCTCGTGGCTATTGTCCATCATGATATGAAATTGGAACGATCGACCTATGAAGTCTTACAAATCCTCAGCATATCACTTACCGACAAAACTCACCTCACAGACCTGTTCGATAAGACTAAATTCAACGATGTCAAAGAACTCGATTGTCCCCTCTTCCCGGGGCTATTTGATTAAGATTTAACTCGTCCCATTTTAACGGGACACTAATGTATATTGCCATTGAATGAAATAACTAAAACATAAAATAAGACATCACTATTGCCAATAATGCTAATACAGACATTGCACATCCGCTATTATCATAATCCATATCATATGTTGCATTTGTAGCAACTGCCGATTTCTGTATCTTATTATATCCAAATTTACGTTTCTCTTCTTCCGAGAAACTTGATAATATTTCATCCATAAGAAATTTATTCCTTTCCGCAACTATGCCATCATTTAATTCATAATTATAAATCGCCATTCTTTCTGAAAGTAAACGATTATAATTTACGAACAAAGAAGCAATATCTTCTACATTTTTCTTCTTATATTCTTCATCCGCTTGTATTTTTGCTATTGGTACAGCCTTCATTAATCTCATTACATCCGAAATCGCAAAATCAATCGTATTTATAAATTCGCAATCCAACTCATATGTTCGTTCCCCTGCATCAGAACTATCTACACAACAAAAACTTTCATATGTATTTTTAAGATAACTAAGTCCAGAAGATATTTGGGTACAACAGTGCATTAACATAAGCTGTGTATCGCCAAGACGACTATTATACACAAAATCTTCCATTTCATTTTTATTTGTCGAATACAGTATTGCATTCTTTCCTGCCACTAATATTGCATCCGTATGTAAATCTTGCGGAGTTGCTGTCATACCAAGGGCAACAGTTCTCAATTTCCATGCTTCTGCATTCTTTGCGTCCAATTCAAGAACAAGATTCGAATATCTATATAATTCTGCATAGTTTGCACTATCCCAGGCATCATTTGCAAGGCGTAAATAATTCTCCAAATCAGCAGCCCTGTCTACCTTTATCAAATTGATAGCTTTCTGTACTTCAACTTTACTGCCACAATATGAACAGAACGCCTCTGCACGTTCGTTATCTAGTTGTATAGAAGCTCCACAATTGGGGCACTTTGCACTCACTAAACTCATAATCTTAAGATTTAAAAGGTTGGTATTATTGGCGGAACTTCATCCTCCATTATATTATTAAATTCCGACATTTGACTTATTGGCTGCCAATTCTGCATACCCTTTTTCCATATCAACGTATCTGTGGTGATGCTATTGTTGCGGATAGAATCTATTATATAAGTAAAAGGAAATGGTCCTTGTTGCTTGCCGTTAACTGCAAGATAATAATGCGTTTCTGCAGGAATAGACGGAAGTGCATCTTGTACCATGCCACTGGCAATTTCCTTACTGAACACATTTCCCATTGTAACACCAGTACCCAATCCGAAACCTGCATTTAGGAAAGCACCGCCGTTACCTTCGTTCTTTGCGGCAGAATCCATAACATCAAAAGTCCTTTCCATCCTATAGACATCAGTACCTGTTATCTGTAGACGTGCCTTTAGGTTCTTGGCTCTTTTTATCGAGTTAAGACTATCGTCTTTTTCTGGAACGTTTATTGATATTATATTGAACCTCTCCACAGAAATACCATATTCGTTGAATACAGGATTCAGATTCTCTTTACAAAAATCAGACAAATCCTCTATATATGTATTTATTTCAAGAATAGATATCTCGTCCCTGATTATTTTCCGGGCTATGATATTAGTAAGTTTTGACAACAAGATACCACGGAAATACGATTGCAATTTGCTTTCGTCAAACGATGGCATATTCCCGACAAGAGAAGACATGAACTTGGACGCGTCTGAAATTTTGAATCCATATTGTCCGTATGCTCTTACTGGAACTATTATATGATATTTTGGATCTTCCAGTTGTATCGGCGTTTCTGTTCCCCAAAGCAAATCAAGGCGAGTAAGTAGATTGACAAACCAGACATCAGCTTGAAAAGGAGAATCACCGCCAAAAGGAAGATTTATGATTTTGTTAAGAAGGGGGACGTTCTTTGTCTTCAACGTATATGTACCTTCCGTAAACTTATCATAAAGTTTTCCTCCTTTGGCGAAAAATGCGATCTGTCCGGGGTACACAACCAATTGTGAACCCCAGCGCAAATCACAAGACGGAAATTTATGCACTATTTCCCGTTCTTGTTGTTCATATTTGACAATATCAATTATAGCCATGATAACTACATTACATTAATAAACTCTTCCATATTGCAAGTTTCTCCTCGTATGATTTTGAAGTGTTTGCACCACTTGTAGATGTCGCTACGACACAATTACAATGCACGCATTGTGTAATTTTATCCTGAGGCTTATTACCATTAAAAATAATTCTCTCTACATTTGGATATTTCTCTAATAGTCCTACGATATCATTAGGAACTTCATTCTTGATATTTTCGTCCAAACTTCCTTCACGCTCACAAGCAGCAAGTACATCCCAAAGGGCTATACCATTCTTTTTAAGACAATCACATTTCTCTTCGTAACCATTAAAATCTTTACCGCCATTAAACAAATCTCTAATAATCTTCCAAAAACTATTATTTGTACTTGCATAATATTCTCCAGTTTCAAGAGATTTTTCTCCCGGCATAGTTCCTAAAACAAGAATCTTAGAATCAGAATCTATCAAAGGTTCAAAGCATTTACAATTATTTTCAACTTTATTTGATACGTTTTTTACATTACGCATAACAGTTTGCCCTTCCTGAACTTCTATACCTGAACTTCTATACTTCCACTGAGTAAAAGTTCTTCAAATTTAGAAATTGTCATATCTTTAATACCAAAGCATTTTCCGCCATAGAAACCAATATTTCTCATTTTATCCCTTATTCGTTTCTGTTTTGACTTATCTGCCTTACATCTTTCTCTTATTAAAGATCTCAGTTCATCAATCTCTTTTTGTGTAAATTTAGTTTTAAATACTTCCATGTTTTATTTTGTTTTGCGCCACCCCAGCATTATGCGGAGCGGCAGGTTAATACTAATAGGCATAGATACGGAAAGTGTGGAGCCGATTGTTTATTTTCCGGGCGGCTCTGGTAAAACCTTAGAACGTATAAACAATACCCCACACCTGTATATTTCCTCCGGAGCTAACCGTAAGGAAATACCAAGTGACGAGTGTGATTGTCTATCCACGTTCGATTTGAAATTTACCAGATTTCCCGAAAAGGATAAAATCAAAACACCTTCATCAATTATGTCTGTCCCGCTGTCGGAACCATTTACGGTGCAAATATAAAGATATTTTTCCATAATGACAAATTGTGGGGTAATGTTTTTATAAACTAACGAGCCACTTCCCAAGAGTGCTACAAGGCACACACGGGGACTCACGAGTTGCGCCTGAGCGCATCCTCGTAGACCTGGCGCACACGCTCGCGGAGATGCTGCGGACGGATGACCTCTAAGGAACGGCTGCGCGAGAGCAGTTCCATGACGAAGTCGTTGGTGATGCGCAGGCGCAGCGCGATGCGGAACTCCTCGTCGGTGTCGACAAGCACCCGCTGCGAATGATGTATCGGCGCCGACTTGATGAAACGCCCGTCGAGAGCGTCATAACGCAGTTCGATGTCCTCCACGGGCATACTCTCGTCGTTCCAGATGCCGTAGCAATCCTTGAATAGCTGCGACACGTCGATGTCAAGATTACGCTTGAAACATTCGTGCTCCAGCACCTCAAGCTCGCGGATGCGGTCCACGGCGTAAGTCTTCATCACCGCCCCGTCATACGCCAGCAGATACCACCGCTGATTAGACTCCTTCAGATAATGTGGCAGCACCTTAAAACACTTCACGCTGTTGTCGCGCCTGTAATTCACGTACTCGAACCTCACCTTGTGCGTCCCACGTATGGCGTTCACCAGCGGCACGAGCCACTCGCTGTACAACGGTCTGTGATGCTCCGCCAACACATACGACGAAAGCTCCGGACTTTCGCCGATGGCGTTCAACAGGTCGAAATTCATCATCAACTCGTTTATCCTACCGCTATAATCGTTGGAATTCATTGTAATACAATATCCGCCCTTGCGCCGGTCGTATTTTATTTCGATATGAAACAAGTCGAAAATGCCGCTTATGTCACGCTCTATCGTCCTCACGCTCACAGGAATATAGCCCGATTCCAACTCCAGCCGCTTGTTCACCTTATTTATAAGTACATCCTTCGGCATCGCACCTTTATGCGACCTCACCAAATTCAGTATCATCAGCATCCTGCGCACGCTTGTCACTTCTTTACTCATGTACTTTTCTTTTTGGATAACGTTTATTTTCCGACAAAGATATGACATCTTAGCGACAAAACACGTCGCTGAAAATTCTTTTTTCAAATATTTTTTGCAGAAGAACATAAGGACAAAATAAAGCACATAAGACTTTACAAAACCACGATCTTTTAAATTTGTAATTAAATCATCACCTTTTTCGCATTTATAATAATCTCATCAACATTGTGGTCAGCGTTTACGTTAAAATGCAACAAAATGCCCACAAAATGCAACAAAACATAAATGATAACCATTTAAAATAAAAACGAAATTATTTGTAAAATATTTGTTAGTTCAAAGTTAAAGCCGTATATTTGCAAGGATATAAAACTTACGTCTATGAGACAACTTAAGATTATAAAGTCGATAACAAATCGCGAGAGTGCATCTTTGGACAAGTACTTGCAGGAAATAGGCCATGAAGAACTTATATCCGTAGAGGAAGAAGTGGAACTCGCACAAAGAATAAGAAAGGGAGACAGAAAGGCTTTGGAGAAACTGACGAAAGCCAATCTTAGGTTTGTCGTGTCTGTGGCGAAACAATATCAAAATCAAGGACTTAGTTTGCCTGACCTAATTAACGAAGGTAATCTCGGACTGATAAAAGCCGCTGAGAAATTTGACGAGACCAGAGGCTTTAAGTTTATATCGTATGCCGTGTGGTGGATACGCCAAAGCATACTGCAGGCTATTGCTGAGCAAAGCCGTATTGTAAGGCTTCCGCTGAATCAGGTTAGTTCAGTAAACAAAATTAACCGTGCGTTGCATAAGTTTGAGCAAGAAAACGAAAGACATCCGAGTGTTGACGAGATAGCTAATACAGTAGACCTGCCGGAAGAAAAAATTGCGGATGCGATAAAGGCAACATCGCATCACGTGTCGGTAGATGCTCCGTTTGCTGATGGTGAAGAGAACAGTCTGCTCGACATTCTGCCGAACACAGACTCGCCAATGGCTGATAAAGCTCTTGTTATGGAGAGCCTACGTGAAGAAATAAAGAATGCTCTGCAAGTATTGAATGAGCGTGAGCGTAATATTATAAAGGCTTTCTTTGGCATAGACGAACCGGAAATGACGCTGGAGGAAATCGGAACGAGATTCGGGCTCACACGGGAACGCGTAAGGCAAATAAAAGAAAAGGCCATAAGACGGTTAAGGCATAATACGAAAAGTAAAATGCTGAAGAGTTTCTTAGGCCAATAAACATCATAATGAATATTGACTAATAAAAAGATTAAAGTATAGTTTTTATGAGGATAATAAAATGTTTAATTGCTACGGCAATGCTTTTGGGGGTTGTAATACAGGTATCAGCAAAGGACAAAGAGGTCTCCAAAGTGTATATGTTTGGCTTTGCGGCTTCATTCAATGACTCGACTATTTATATTACAGACATACAGGAAATTAAAGGGGCGTATGTTGCCGAAAGGACTAAGTTTCTTGTAAACCGCGACGAGTATTCATACCAGTTGCGTAATTACCTTCAAGGACAAGGTAATGCGTTTCCGACTTGCATCACGTCTTATGCCTATGATCGCAAGACGATAGAAAAGAAATTTGCGAAAATAAAGAAAAGATATATCGACAAGAATAAAGGTCGGTACATCATTGTGAATATCAGCAAGGAACAGTTTACTTATCAGCCGGTTTCTTCGGATGAAGTGGTAAACGTTGATGAGTCTGAGCAGACAGTACAGCAAAGCAAGTCTAAAAAGAAGAAATAACATAAGTACGCGCTATAATCTTTTTGTACTTACTTGAGTTCATGGATATAAGTGTCAACAATTTTAGAATTGCAGAATTTAATATTCGGATAATATTCCGAGATACTCATATTAATAATATGAGGCTTCTCCCCTCTTTTGAGCCTTTCAGGGTTGAAGAGGCTTTGGATATTAATTTGTTTTTTCAATTAGTGGTAGACGACACTCTACGTCCTATAAAGAAAGAAAATAGAGAGCGTATTCGCAGTTTTGAGACAGGAAACGGTGAAACTATTGTAGACAGACTTAATAATGGCGGTTACCAATATATCATAAAAGATATCAAAGGGGGAGAATGTGCGTTGTTGCAAACTAACAAAGATTTCTCTGATTGCAGATGCGCCCTGAATGGCAACTATGATATGCGCTGCTTCGGACTGAACAATGCACTGATGCTAATATTCGCATTCGCCGGTAGCAGACAACAGACTTTGCTCATTCATGCCTCGCTTGTAAAGAATAACGGCTATGGCTATGCCTTTATCGCTAAAAGTGGTACAGGCAAAAGCACTCAAGTATCAATGTGGCTGAGGTATATACCGGGATGTGAATTGATGAATGACGACAATCCTATTATCCGTATTATTGATGGTGAGCCGTGGATTTTCGGCGGTCCGTGGAGCGGAAAGACTCCTTGCTATCGAAATGTGAAAGCTCGTCTTGGTGCTATCACACGCATCAACAGGGCTGAAACAAACAGTGTGGAGAAATTGACTGCGATAAATGCTTTCGCTTCATTGCTTCCTTCATGCTCGTCAATGAAATGGGATAAAGAGATATTTAACGAAATATGCAATACCGTTACTAAAATTATAGAGACTACGAATATATATACTTTACATTGCTTACCCAATAAAGAGTCTGCCGTAATATGCCACAAGACAATAGCAAAATAACGGAGATTCAATTCTCGAATGCGGAGTTCCTTCCTAAAGTGGTAGAACTGCTAAACGAAGGACATACCGTGACTTTGAGGTTGCGGGGGGTGTCGATGCGCCCATTCCTTGAAGACAACCGAGATAAGGCTCTACTCACAAAACCCGTTTCCCCGAAAATCGGCGACCCTGTATTGGCAGAAATATGGAAAGGACACTTCGTACTTCACCGCATAGTTGATATAGAAGGCGATAACGTAACACTTCTTGGTGATGGAAATCTCTCGTGTGAGCATTGTAAATTGGAGAACATCGTTGGTGCAGTAATAGGATTCTATCGCAAAAACAGGAATACATTAGATTATACAAATGGCAATAAGTGGAAGATATATTCTTACATTTGGATGCATCTATATCCAATACGCAGGTATCTTCTTGCTGCATATCGGAGAATATGGCTTCGCATCTTCAAAACAAAATAGTTTTTATCAAAACTTATTTTCAGCATACAGCATTACAAGACATATAATATATATTAAATAGAAAGGGCTACAAAATAATTATGAATACAAAAACAGGCTTTCGTATCCGCGAAGTTTGCGGAGAAAAGATTATCGTTGCAGAAGGCAAGGAAAACATAGATTTCAGTAATATCATTAGTATGAATGATAGTGCCGCATATCTTTGGAACTCTGTAGAAGGTAAAGAATTTACCATTGACACGATTGTAAAACTTCTGTTGGATATATACGATGTGGATGAGGAAACCGCAAAAGCGGACTCTTTAGCGATAATAAGACAATGGAAGGATGCCGGAATAATTGAAGGTAATGATATTCCAGTCGCACCAGATTGTAAAGGAAATAATATTATAAGTGAAGAAAAGTCTGAGATGTCATCTGTTGAATCGCAGGAGGATGAGGCAAAAGACTTGATGGAAAACCAAGAGAAATCCCAAAAGTCTACAAATAAATTGGGATTCCTAAAGCGAATATTCAAATAATACAAAAACCGCACTCTAAAAACTATATAGTCTTTAAAGTGCGGTAAATTTTATACTTTTCTTGTTAATAACGCAAGAGTTTTATCTATACGGATAAGCTACAATAGTCATTAATTATTCACAGAACCACCTACAATATCAAGCAATTCATTTGTAATTGCCTGCTGACGTGATTTGTTATATTGAAGACTAAGTTCGCGTAACAACTCATCAGCATTGTCAGTTGCGGTCTGCATCGCAACCATCCTCGCAGCATGTTCAGAAGCATTACTATCAAGAAGAGCTGTATAAAGCATCAAATGCGCCAGCTTCGGTATCAAACTCGAAAGAACAGAATTCATATCCGGCTCTACAATAAAGTTGTCTGCCAAAGGTTTCGCTTGCTCTGTTGTCTTTTCCTTATCCCGCTGATTAGCGCGCAGATAATCTTGAGCTTTCTTAGTTACAACGTTTGTGGTAAGGTCTCTCTCATCCTTATTGATTAAGTCATCAGAATGAATATCAATCGGAAGGAATATCTTACGGGTAAGAATCTGACTACCTGCGCTCTTGAAGTGATGGTAAATCAATTCTACCTTATCTATTTCTCCGTCAATAAACTTCTTTCCAATCTGACGGGCGATATCAATACATTCGGCGACATTGGGCTTATCTGCCAAGTTTGTGAAATCTCCCGCCGAGCGATAACCGAGTTTCTCTACTTTCTCTGCAACTTTTCTTCCGATAGGATATATCAGAATATGCTCTTTTCCAAGATGTGTATATTCCTCTATCGTCTGTAACAGCAACTTGATAATGTTGGCATTGAAGCCACCACACAAACTGCTATTCGAGCTATAGACAACAAAAGCAATGTTCTTCACTTCTCTTTCTTCTGTGAAGACATTCTGGGCATCAGCCTCACTTGCAAGGAAAGTCTTAAGAATATGCTCAAGCATAGACTCGTATGGGAGCATATTCTCAATCATCACCTGAGCATGATGCAACTTACTGGACGCAACCATCTTCATAGCACTCGTAATCTTACGGGTGCTATTGACACTGGCTATACGGTTTTTTATCTCCTTCAGTGATGGCATATCTCAATTATTTATACTGACCGGCAATATCAGCCATTGTCGTTTCGATTGCCTTTATTGCTTCGTCTGTAAGTTTACCACTTGATAACGTGTCTATTACATCTTGGTGAGTAGCACGCATCTTGTCAAGGAATGAGTCCTGGCACTGGCGAATGCTCTCTACAGGAACATCATGCATCAGTCCGTTCACGCCGCAATACAATATGGCGATCTGCTCTCCTACCGGCATCGGCGAATACTGAGGTTGTATCAAAAGCTGAGTATTTTTACGTCCACGGTCAAGTGTCATAGCTGTAACAGCATCCATATCACTTGAGAACTTAGAGAAAGACTCCAACTCACGGTATTGTGCCATATCTATTTTCAGAGAACCGGCCACTTTCTTCATACTTTTAATCTGAGCAGAACCACCGACACGACTCACGGAAATACCGACATTCACAGCCGGACGGAAACCTTGATTGAACAAATCGCTTTCCAAATATATCTGTCCATCTGTAATAGAAATCACGTTGGTCGGGATATAAGCGGAAACGTCTCCGGCCTGTGTCTCAATGATAGGAAGTGCTGTTAGAGAACCACCTCCACAAACATGACCTTTCATACACTCTGGCAAATCGTTCATCTGTTCTGCCACTTCCTGCTGGTCATTGATACGGGCAGCACGCTCAAGCAAACGGCTATGCAGATAGAACACATCACCAGGATATGCCTCACGCCCTGATGGGCGACGCAAAATCAAAGAAACTTCACGATAAGCAACAGCTTGCTTTGACAGGTCATCATATACAACCATTGCAGAATATCCGCGATCGCGGAAATATTCACCAATCGCAGCACCTGCAAACGGCGCGTAATACTGCATCGCTGCCGGATCTGCTGCTGTTGCAGATACAATGATGGTATATGGTAAAGCGCCATGTTGCTTCAAGTTTTCAACAAGAGCAGCTACTGTGGAAGCCTTTTGACCAATCGCAACATAAATGCAATATACCGGTTTACCAGCCTCATAGAAACTCTTCTGATTGATGATTGTATCGACGGCAATAGCAGTCTTACCCGTCTGACGGTCGCCAATGATAAGTTCACGCTGTCCGCGGCCAATCGGAATCATAGAGTCTACAGACTTCAAACCAGTCTGTAATGGTTCCTTTACCGGCTGACGATAGATTACGCCGGGAGCTTTACGGTCGAGCGGCATCTCAAATGCGCCTGTAAGGTCAATCTCCCCCTTTCCGTCAATAGCCTGTCCCAGCGGATTGATGACACGTCCAAGCATATTATCGTTCACCATTATGGAAGCAATACGCTTGGTACGTTTTACCACCATGCCTTCTTTGATACCTTCTGTAGAACCTAAAAGCACACAGCCGACATTGTCTTCTTCAAGGTTCATCACAATAGCCATAGTGCCATTATCAAATTCCAAGAGCTCATTAGCTTCAGCATTACGCAATCCGTAAATACGCGCTACACCGTCACTTACCTCAAGTACGGTACCCACCTCATCGAACTGTTGGCTGTTATTCAGGCCTTGAAGTTGTTCAAGAAGCACTTGTGATACTTCGCTTGGTTTAATTTTATCTGACATGATTAAATTGTTTTTAATTAGATTTGCAGCATATTCTTTTGCAAATACACTACTTTTTCAACTGTGACAGTATTTCACGCAACTGCTTCTGCACACTCGCATCTAAGCGGTAGGTATCATACTCAAGTATAAATCCGCCAATAATATCGGGGTTTATCTCTGTTTCAAACTCCACAGTTCCTTTTGTTCTACTCTCAACCATAGCGCGCATCTTCTTTGTTGTATTATCCGACACACGAGTGGCAGTAGTAAGTTTTCCTCGGATGATATTTTTATGTTGTCTGTAAAGAGTGATATACGAGTTCGCAATAAATTGCAACATATTCTCACGGTCTTCCTTTAACACCAACGTGATAAAGGTAACAACAAGAGCAGAAGATGCATCACCGCCACAAGCTGTGATAAGCAGGTCTTTCTTTTTGTCTTTAGAGAGCATTGGATTATCTATCGTAAACCTAAGCCCCGATACCTCAATGAAACACTGAGCCAAAGTCTGCATTTCATGATATACCTTATCTTCCTGTCCTGCATTTATAGCAGCTTTAAGCAGCGCGCGGGCATACCTAACCGATATTACTCCTATGTCCATGTTATTTTTCCTTTACAACAACCTCATCCAACAGCCTGTCTATGGTCTCCATCTGTCCGGCTTCTGATGAGAGTTCCTTACGGAGAATCTTCTCAGCCACCTTTACAGACAGCTCAGCCACTTGCGCCCTTATGTCGTTAATGGCAGCCTGTTTCTCGTTAGCTATCTCAGCCTTTGCCTCTGCTATCAGGCGATTGCCCTCTTCGCGGGCTTTCTCCTTAGCAGTTGCAACCATAGCATCGCGAGTGTCGGCAGCCTCTTTCAATATTTCAGCCTGCTTCTGGCGAGCTTCTTGCAGAATGGTTTCACCCTCCTGCTGTATATTACTGAGACGTTCTGATGCTTCATTTGCCTTTCTTAGGCTCTCGTCTATATAGTTCTTTCTTTCCTCAACCATCTTTATGATTACAGGAAAACCATACTTAGCCAAGACGAAGAATACCACCAAGAAAGCCAGCAACATCCAGAACAGAAGTCCGAGATCAGGTGTTAGTATTGATGGCAAATTTTCCATTTCTATAATTAATTAATTCTGACAGTCCATTCCTTAGATAAGGAACGCACAAGCTGCGATAGCAAAAAGAGCACAACCCTCAACGAAAGCGGATGTAAGAATCATGTTTGTCTGAATCTTACCAGTTGCTTCCGGCTGACGTGCAATAGCATCCATTGCACTACCGCCAATCTTACCAATACCTAAACCTGCGCCAATAGTTGCAATACCTGCGCCAAGACCGCAGCCCAGCTGTGCCAGACCCTCAGCAGCCAAAATTGTTGAAATAATCATAATCTTATAAATTTAAATTGTTATTAATTTATTATACGTTGTTTTTTATTTTCCTTACTTTATAGAATATTCTTTATTATAAAGACGCAATTTTTAGAGAACCAATATCAACCCTAAACGATTATGCCTCATGTTCTTTATGTGCCAATCCTATGAACACAGCACTCAACATTGTGAACACATAAGCCTGGACGAATGCTACAAGCACTTCAAGACAGTTCATGAACAGCAACATTATAATGCTGAAAATATTAAGACCGAGACCATATCCTACGCCCATAGACCAACCGAGGAAGATAACGCAAGTGAAACTCAATATCACCGCATGGCCTGCCATCATGTTGGCAAAAAGACGAATCATCAAGGCAAAAGGCTTTGTGAATACTCCGAACAGTTCTATCAAAGGCATTACCGGAGCCGGATAAGCCTTCAAGAACAGCGGCACTTCCGGCCAAAATATCTCTTTCCAATATTCCTTATTTCCGAATAGGTTAATAGCCAACATGGTACATACCGCAAGGAACAGTGTAATGTTTATGTTACCAGTAACGTTTGCTCCTCCCGGAAATATCGGAATAAGTCCTATTATATTTGTAGTAAATATAAAGAAAAATACTGTCAGCAGGTAAGGCGCATATGGCTTATAATGATTCTCTCCCACCGATGGCTTTATCAAATCATCATGGATAGTCATGACAAACATTTCTATCATACCAACGAATCCACCAGGAGCCTCACTCTTCTCATCACGTTTTTTATACCATTTTGCACATGACAGGAATATTGCAATCAAAACAATAACAACTATCCATATTTGTGTAACAGTCTTTGTAATACTCAAATCGAGAGGACGTTCACGGGTTCCATCAGGAAGTTTCTCATAGATTTTACCATGATGTGTCTCATCAAAGAAAAACTGTTCCGGCAAGCTGTGAGCCGTACATACATACCATTCTCCAGTAGCAGAACTGCGCACAATAATTGGCAGTGGAATACTTATATGCTTTCCCTCATAACTGGCTATATGCCATTCATAAGAATCGGATAAATGTTCCAACACAATCTCCGGTATATTAATCTTTTCCCCCTCTGTCTCAGAAGCATTGATTTGAACAGAAGACAAGACTGCCAGCAACACGAGAATTATAGTTCGTAACTGTTTCATTATTAATATTTAATGTTACTCTTTACATTATTAATGTTTATCGCAAGAGTTCGACACTCCGGCAAAGAACAGCGAATGATGCCCTAAAAGGAACAGATAGAAGACGGCGAACACAAGAAGAAAGACTAACATGGCTTCTCTTCCAGCCACAAGCCAATATACAAGCATCGTTCCTAATGCCAACAACATCCTAAATCCAGACACAGCCGAGAAAAACGTAGGTAAGCTATCTTGAGAATTACGAGCGATGCACGCCCAAATCATAGCATCGGCACATTCGATAATCAGAGAAAAGATTACACTCACAATAAGTGGAGTTACGACATCATTCAATTCGAAAATCAATTTAGTGCAAATAATCACAGCTGATAACAAAGATATTATGATAACAGACTGCGCTATATACCGTTTGCGTAACTTCTCAATAGCAACCATAAATATTTATCCTCTATTTAGAATTCGACACAAGCACTTACTGAGTTCTTTTGCACCTCTACAAATCCTCCGGATATTGTCATCGTGTGCTCACCATCTGCATCTTGATATGCGAGTTTTCCCACACCTAAAGAGGAAATTATGGGAGCGTGATCCTTCAGGATTTGGAACTCTCCCAATGTCCCGGGAACGGTAACGCTCTCCACTTTGCCTGCAAAGACGATCTTCTCTGGAGAAACAATCTTTAACTTTAAGCTCATATCCGTAAATGATAATATATTAGCCCTTTGCCTCTTCTATGAGTCGTTTTCCTTTCTCGATAGCATCCTCTATCGTTCCAACGTTGAGGAAAGCCTGCTCCGGCAAATCGTCAACCTCTCCATCAAGAATCATATTGAAACCTTTTATGCAGTCTTCGATGGAAACCATCACGCCGGGAATGCCTGTAAACTGCTCTGCCACAGTAAATGGTTGTGAGAGGAAACGCTGCACACGACGTGCGCGGTTCACGGTAAGTTTGTCTTCATCAGACAACTCATCCATACCGAGAATAGCAATAATATCCTGCAACTCCTTATATCTCTGAAGTATCTGCTTTACGCGCTGAGCACAGTCATAGTGTTCCTTACCAACGATGAGCGGGTCAAGGATACGCGATGTGGAACCTAACGGGTCTACAGCTGGATAAATACCCAACTCGGTTATCTTACGGCTAAGTTCCGTTGTGGCATCAAGGTGGGTAAACGTAGTAGCCGGAGCCGGGTCGGTAAGGTCATCGGCCGGCACATAGACAGCCTGAACAGATGTGATAGACCCCTTCTTTGTAGAAGTGATTCGCTCCTGCATAGCACCCATCTCACTCGCCAAAGTAGGTTGATAGCCTACTGCCGAAGGCATACGGCCGAGAAGAGCGGAAACCTCAGAACCAGCCTGTGTGAAACGGAAGATGTTGTCGATAAAGAACAATATGTCCGCAGCGGCACCATCCTTACCGCCATTGTCGCGGAACTCCTCTGCAACAGTAAGTCCTGACAAAGCCACAGATGCACGTGCACCAGGCGGCTCGTTCATCTGACCGTAAACAAGTGTAGCCTGTGATTTCTTCAATTCTTCCGGATCGACAAGAGACAAGTCCCACTTGCCCTCATCCATAGCTTTCTTGAATTTGTCACCGTAACGAACAACGCCACTCTCTATCATCTCGCGGATAAGGTCATTACCCTCACGAGTACGTTCCCCCACTCCGGCAAACACAGAGTAACCATTATGTCCTTTGGCGATATTGTTGATAAGCTCCATGATAAGCACGGTTTTACCTACACCAGCACCTCCGAACAGACCAATCTTACCACCTTTCATATATGGCTCCAGCAAGTCAATCACCTTAATACCCGTTGCAAGCATTTCTTTTTGAGTGGAAAGTTCCTCAAAAGCAGGAGCTTCTCTGTGTATCGGATATGCGCCATTCATATCAAAAGACTTCATGCCATCTATAGGATTACCAATAACATTAAGCATTCGTCCCTTAATTTGTTCACCGGAAGGCATAAGAATCGGAGAGCCAATCGGGGTTGCTTCTAACCCACGCTGCAATCCATCCGTATTGTCCATAGCCACGCACCGCACGGTATCCTCACCTATATGTTGTTGCACTTCGACTATAAGATTGCTACCATCGGGGCGTTTAATGCTCAACGCCTCATAAATCTTTGGCAAGACTTTCTCAGAATCTTCGCCCTTAGTATCGAAATAGACATCGACAACAGGGCCTATTATCTGCGAAATGCGTCCATTAATCTTTGACATATTCTTTATTGTTATATTTAGGTTTATATTTATTTTCGCAAAGGTAGCGAATTATTTCCACCTTGCAAAAAAAATATCGTTTTAATATGTATTAATTTTTGCTTTAGATGCTCAACTCGTCAAGAACCTTTATCAATTTACGGTCAAATGGCTTATCGCTTCGTACAGCTTCACTCAACGGAACATACACCACTTCATTATTGCGCACACCGACCATAATATTACGCTGTCCTTGAATAATTGCTTCGATAGCTCCCACTCCGGTACGGCTTGCGAGTATTCGGTCACGCGCTGTCGGACGTCCTCCTCGTTGCAAGTGTCCGAGTATAGACACACGTACATCGTAATCCGGGAACTCCTTTTTCACACGGTCTGCGTAGAACAATGCGCCACATTTCGGACTTTCAGACACAATAACAATACAGCTTTTCTTTGATTTTCTGATACCACGTTCCATGAATCGAGCCAACTGATCCACATCCGTAGAGTCTTCCGGTATGATGGCAGCCTCTGCGCCACTTGCTATGGCGCTGTTTTGTGCCAAGAAACCGGCATCGCGCCCCATAACCTCAACAAAGAAAATACGTTCATGGCTCTGAGCGGTGTCGCGGATACGGTCAACGCATTCCATGATTGTATTCATCGTCGTATCATATCCGATAGTATTGTCCGTGCCATAAAGGTCATTGTCTATTGTGCCGGGCAAGCCGATACAGCAAATGTCATACTCCTGGGCAAAGAGTCTCGCACCCGTAAGCGAACCGTTACCGCCAATGACAACCAACGCGTCGATTCCCTCTTTCTGCAAGTTCTCATACGCCTTGGCCTTACCCTCATCAGTCATAAACTCTTTAGAGCGGGCCGTTTTCAATATCGTGCCGCCAAGACCAATAATACCGCTGACGTGTTCTGTCGTGAAAGGCTTTATCTCACCCGAAACCAAACCGTCATATCCGCGATATATCGCTTTCATCTCAAAGCCATTGTAGATACCGGCACGCGTCACCGCGCGAATTGCCGCATTCATTCCGGGAGCATCACCACCGGAAGTAAGAATACCAATTGTCTTAATCTTTGCCATATATATAGTTTTTATATTTTCCCAAGTTCAAGTAAAGGCAGAAAAATTATCATTCGCAAAGTTAATAAATTATTTAGGCAAATACAAGTTATTGGGATTTTTTATATCATGCTTTTTGATATTTTAAACAACCCGAACGGTTTGCGAATATCAAACAATCTTGACATTGCCACGCCTACATGACAAAACACGGAGGTTCCGACTCATCCATAACTCCCCCATGCGACGCCACCAAACGCAGTTCATGTAGCCACTGAAGACTGTTAAGGTAGTCACTGAACACAGTTCGGATAGTCACTGAACAACGCTAAGGTAGTGACTGAACAGTGCTAAGGTAGTGACTGAACACCACTACCCCAATAACCGAGCACCGCCAACTGAAAACCAAAGCTAAAAACTGAGCGCGACTCATGAGTTTCGGGCCGCCGGATAAAGCCCCTTACCTGAGCCTCCCCCAACATACTACGTACCCCTTATAGGGGTACTACGTATGTGGGGGAGCCAGGAGGCTTCATCCGTGCGAATTACAAAAGGTGGAAAAAGCCTTCTGAATCATCTACATAAAATCAACAAGATAGATGTCGCCCCATATAATGACATCCACACAAGCGGAAACGTCCTCCTTGCGGAACTCCAGGCGATTCGAATGTGTCCTGGATTTTTGCATGACAAATCCCAGACGGCGCAACTCGTCAGCTATGTGTCTGTAATATCTCTTTCCCCAAAACACAAGCCGACAGACCGTTGTATCGCCTTTCACATGGTCTATCACAGCCATACTCCCCATATCATTCCGACGAAACAAGCGATAAAGAGGCTGCCGGTCCTTGTCGTATTCCAAATTGGCAGACACGTGATAGCCCCACAGACTTATCTTATCAAAATCGTCCCTCAATACTTTATGCGCTCCTATCCGCTTAAAGCCGAGCTTTCGGAAAGGAGAATTAGCCTCGCCAAACTTTGCTTTTACGCATTGATATTGAAGTATTTCTTTAACAGATATTTTCACCTCGTCATACTGCTGTGCATCCAGTTGCATGACGAGGAATAGCAATAATAATATATGAGCAATCCGCATCATCGGCTTAGAGATTATCACACTCTTCAACCCACATCTTGCTTGATGCGTCACTCGGCATACGCCAATCCCCCCGGGGCGAGAGACTGACACTTCCAACTTTCGGTCCGTCAGGCAGGCATGACCGTTTGAATTGTTGATTAAAGAAACGGCGATAAAATGTTTTTAACCAAGACTTTATAGTTTTATCATCATATTGGCTTTCATCAAATGCCGCACGGCATAGCATATAGACTTTGCTCGGTGAGAAACCATATCTGAGAGTGTAATATATAAAGAAGTCATGCAGTTCGTACGGCCCTACAAGGTCTTCCGTTTTCTGCTTTATGTTTCCGTTTTCATCGGCAGGAATAAGCTCAGGACTTATCGGTGTATCGATAATATCCAATAACGTATCGCGCGATTTATCGTCTACGCCACTCTCCGCAACATAGCGCACCAGATATTTTATCAATGTTTTAGGCACCCCTGCATTCACGCCATACATACTCATGTGGTCACCATTGTATGTAGCCCAACCCAAAGCGAGTTCGGAAAGGTCACCAGTACCGACAACAAATCCACCGATGCGATTGCTCAAATCCATCAAAATCTGCGTGCGTTCGCGTGCTTGGGAATTTTCATACGTAACGTCATGTCTTGACGCATCATGGCCTATATCTTTGAAATGCTGCGTTACGGCAGCCGAAATGTTAATCTCGTGTATCGTGATGCCGAGACGCTCCATCAGAGTCATAGCGTTGTTATATGTCCTGTCTGTCGTTCCGAAGCCGGGCATCGTAACGCCGACAATCCCCTCCCTGCTCATACCGAGCTTGTCGAAAGTCTTCACGCATACCAAAAGGGCGAGCGTAGAGTCCAATCCACCACTGATTCCCAGGATGACATTCTTGCTGTGTGTATGCATGATTCGTTTTGCAAGTCCGGCAACCTGTATGCAGAATATCTCCTCGCAACTTTTCTTCATGTCGTCGTTTGATGGAATAAATGGCATGGGATTCACATTACGGAGCATCTTAAACTCGTGCCCGGAAGATTTCTCACACTCGAGAATCCGTGCTTTGACAGACTTTGCCGCTGCAATAAACGATGTATTCCTACGTCTCTCAACACGCAATTTCTCTACATCTATCTGTGAAATGACAAGTTGCGGCTCAATTTGGAATCGGGCTCCTTCTTCAAGCAGACAGCCATTTTCATATATCAATGCGTTTCCACCATAGACTACGTCCTGCGTACTCTCTCCAAATCCGCATCCGCTATATACATATCCGCTGATGACACGCGCCGATTGCTGCGCGATAAGTGTCTTCAGATAATCATGTTTGCCGATAAGTTCGTCGCTTGCGGAAAGATTGAAGATAATATCAGCGCCGGCAAATGCAAGCGTATTGCTTGGCGGAACCGGAGACCAAAGGTCTTCACAAATCTCTATGCCAAACAAGACTCCGTCGGAAGTGCGATACAGTTGAGGCTCACCACTTAAGCTGATTTTAGTTCCAGCATACGAAATACTGCACTCTTGGATGTCGTGCGCAGAAGCAAACCAGCGTTTCTCATAGAACTCGCCATAATTGGGAAGATAGGTTTTCGGCACAATCCCTATCAGTCTGCCATGATTTATAACCGCGGCACAGTTGAAAAGCATATTGGCAGCGACAACAGGAACTCCGACAATGAGTATAACATCAAGCGCACGGGTGAAGTCCAGCAGGCGCAACACACATTCTTCTGCACTGTCTACAAGATGCCGCTGCATGAAAAGGTCCTGACAAGAGTAGCCTGTTACAGAGAGTTCTGGAAAGACCATTATCTCTACCCCTTTGTCTTCTGCCACGGCAATCTGCTGTTTCATGTTTTCAAGATTGCTGAAACAATCAGCAACACTTACTGTCGGAACGGCAGATGCCACCGTGATAAATCCGTATTTCATATCTTTTTCTATTTGGTCTTAATACCTATTTTATTGTAACTTGCGTAGCTCCATATCCATATTCGCGGAACGAAGCGTCCTGATAAGGGTATTGCTTATACTTGTAATTCAGTTCATGTATCAGCGACTGGCGTAGCACGCCCTCGCCCTTACCGTGTATGAATATTATTTTTTGGCCTTTTTTGCATTTATATTGCTCTATTGTCTTGCGGAAGACCTCAAGCTGATAATCGAGTATATCAGCAGCGCTCATTCCGTTTGTTGTATCCAACAACTCATTTGCATGAAGGTCTATCACGATTTTGTCGTCCTGCAAGCGTTGCTTTACCTTGCGAGCCTTGCTTTGTTCATCGGAATAACGACGCACAAGATCTTCTTTTCTTGCCGGCGATTTCTCCTGCCTGTCGTCCTTATGCGCGTACATCTCATATTTCAGGGCCTTAGCATCCACAACGAGAGGGCGCAGAGGCTTGTCGTTTTCTATTACGGTATAGAGCAGTGCCGGTGTCTCGAAGAAGTCGTTCTCGCGGAATGTATGCAACTTATAGAACTTCACTGGGTCGAGACGGAACTGAGCATCTACGGTCGGTTTCAAGAGAAACCCCTTCTCTCGCTTATATGCAATCATCTGTATGCAAGTGTGCGTCATCTCATTAAGTTGCTCACGTCCGAACTCTTCTATAAACTCTTTCGTGTTAGGCTCGACCTCTCCCGCTGAGCGCAAAGTCCAATTCGCCCCCTCGGCAGTCATATAAGTATAGTATATGTAATAATTGGAATCGTTGATGATATAGGATTCAAACTTTGTATTAACCATATCACGAATATCAACCGGCACAAATGCGAGATATGTAGATAACTTATCTCCGCCCTTGCGTTCCATAGGCTTTATATCAAAGTCGTCGGAAGGGTCATAGTCTTCCGTTTCTTCATACTCATTATCACCGAGTCTCTCCTTTATAGAACGTGTGTCAGGCTCTTTCTTCTCTACCTTATTACTTACGACTTTGGTTGTACTATAATCTTCATCGCCCACCAAAACGACCTCATTAATTTGAAATGGAATCTCAAATCCGTCCTCATCTTCTACAAGAACGATATTCTTGCCTTGAAAGCCCGCAACCTTTCCTCCGCCTTTCTCACTTAAAAATCTTACTTTATCTCCTATTTTCATTTTATTTCCCTTTCTGTTTTAGTGCGTAAAAATATCTTATCACTCATTCTTATTGTCTTTTTTCAGTATTATATAATCTTCCGCCCCCTCGCCCTTATATGTAATTAAGGTATCAGCAACGAGCTGTCTCCATAGCTCAAAAAGCGGAATTCATGGGCGAGAGCATAATCATAAATCTTGTGCCAATCACCATGAACGAATGCACTGACAAGTAAAAGCAATGTACTTTGCGGCTGATGGAAATTGGTTACAAGCATCTTGACTATCTTATATTCATAGCCTGGGGCAATAATTATTTGAGTACTTGAATGTAATGTCTCTAATTCATTGGTGTTCAGATAATTTAAGATGTTCACAATCGCTTCTTTCGGTGTTATGTAAGAATCATTGTCATCGTATGGTTGCCATTGATTTACGTGCAACTCGTCTTCGGTAAGATTTGGATTTTTCTGTAACTTCACGCCCATATAGTATAGACTTTCAAGTGTCCTCACACTGGTTGTTCCAACAGCAATAGCACAACAATCGTGTTGAAGCAATTTTTCCAACGTGCCTTTATGCACGCAGATATATTCTGTGTGCATCTCATGGTCTTCTATCTCTTCGCTTTTCACAGGCTTGAATGTTCCAGCTCCAACATGCAGGGTTACCTCTTCACGGTCTATTCCTGCATCATCAAGCGATTTCAAGACATCGTTTGTAAAGTGCAAACCGGCAGTCGGGGCTGCCACACTGCCTTTTATCTTTGAATAAACAGTTTGATAAGTTGTCTTGTCGCTCTCTTGTGTATCTCGGTTCAGATAAGGTGGAATTGGCAATTCACCTACCGCATCGAGTATTTCAGCAAAAGATACCGCGGCATTATCCCACGAAAAGCCGACACGTTGCGATGTTCCGGCTTCTTTTATGCGTGTGGCAGTCAATACAACGTGCTTCCCATTTATGTCGAACACGCGCAGCAAGCTACCGCCTTTCCATTTTTTAAGATTGCCGACCAGGCACAACCATTCGCACCGTGAGGTGGTTTGAAACATCTGCTCATAATCTGACGGAGCTGCCGGTTCCAACAAAAAAACCTCTATAAGTGCACCCGTTTCCTTGCGAAAATGTATGCGCGCCTGTATCACCCTCGTATTATTGAATACCATCAAGGAGCCTTTGGGCAAATAATCATGAAGATTATAGAACTTATCTTCCGAAACCTCTCCCCGATTATATATGAGCAACTTGCTATGATCGCGCCGGTCTATCGGGAATTTAGCTATTCTATCATCCGGTAAAGGATAATTATAATCTGAAATATGTATATGTTTTGTATCCATTCTTTAGAACGCTATTATAACACTTTTAATCATTACATAAACCAATGTCAACATCAAGACATTCATAACCATATCTATATCTGTTATAGAATAGCCCATTCGTGTGTATTGCGATGACACATAAGTAATTTTCGGACTTATTTTCTTATAGATATACATAAACAAAAGATATGATATTGTACCGGCAAAAATGCCACAAAGTAATCCCATAAGAACATCGGAAGGATAATGCACACCGAGATAGATGCGCGTCCATCCGTTCACGATTGCCCACAAGACTAAAGCGATGCCGAGTATGCGGCTACGAACAAGTAATATGAAAAACACAGCTACCGACATAGTGTTAGCTGCATGAGAAGAATAGAAGCTATATCCGAAGGCTTGATAACCACGAATCGGACTTATAATTCCATACAATGACGGTTCGTTTATAGGGCGTGGACGTGCTACCATATCTTTTACGATATGATCCGAAACACCTCCGGAAAGGATAAGGCTAAGTCCAACACAACTTATTATCAGCAGAATATAACTCCACTTCTCATTGTTCTTTATAACAAGAAATAGTAAAGCTATATAAAGAGGTATCCAAGTGAGTCCGGATGTCAATGTAAGCATAAGTGTGTCGACGAACATCGACTCACCTCCATTTAACAAAAGCAAAATACTATTGTCTATATCTATCAGATTAGCTATATCCACAATGCTTTTCTTCTATATATTTTCGATTTTTGCAACTTCTATCCATCCATTGCGCCCGTCAGCGATATGCACATTTACCCAGCTATTAGCAGTGTCAAGGATTTCTACTTTAGTTCCTTCATGCAATACAAATTTGTCTTTCGCTCCTTTATAGGGTGAATCTTTCACAATAACAGAGGAAGAGATAACTATTGCATCGGTCTTGTCGTGCAGATAATCCAATTGCTGAAACGCAAATATATTGGAGAATATAAAAAACAATAATGCAAGAATACCGCCCCAGAAACCAAGTAGTCTTAATCGGGAATTCTCTGCAAACAAATAAAGCAGAACGAGGATAATCGTAAATATGATACAAATGATAGCAGTATATGCCCAGCCTTCAATATTCATCATATTTACAAATCCCTTATACCATTCGTATAAAAAGATTTTAGGCTCAGGGATTATCTTATCTATGGTCTTCGACTGAGCCATCTTAAGATTAACTCGTACATCTTCATCATTGGGAGACAACCTCAAAGCACGCTCATAAGATAATATCGCACGTGGAATATTGTCCAACCGATAATAAGTATTCCCTAAATTATAATAAACCTCATAAGACACGCCATTCTGCAATAACTCTTCATAGTCCTTTATCGCCTGCTGGTAGTTACGTTTTTCATACTCTGTGTCTGCATTCTTCTTTGTTATAGCACATATCGGCAAAGAGAACATAAGTAAGATAAGCAGCACTAATGCTTTAGAGGTACTGCTACTTTTTCTTGCACTTTTGAGGAATCCCTCGATTCTTGTTATAGCCGACATCGCAGAATTAAATGTCTTGTTCATATTTCCTTTTGTATCACCGGGTGCGTAACGTTCAAACTCACACTCATCAAGTGCATCAAGAAATATCATTATTGTTTCTTCATCAACACTACGTTTTTTGAGTTGCTCACAAACATCATCGCGTGTCAACTGCCCTATTGGCATATTCAACCTATTGCCAACATATCCCCAAAGAGCGTGTGAAACCTCGTCATAAAAGTCTGACGATTTTCCTTCGCGCATCAATGTATCAGCCTTTTTCAGATGTTTTAATGCGAGTTTGTTAGCCTTCTTTCCACGCATTTTTGCAATATCCGCGTGTTCCAAAGCTGTACGGCGGAATAAATAAAGCAATGAGACAAATATAGAAGACAATACACCCAATGTAATCCAATACCATACAGAATTGAAGAATATATCATTTGTATCATAAAGAGTTACATCGCCCTTCTTTATCGGCCTTATATCTTCTTCATCCACCATCGGTGCGAAATCATTAACATCTGTATCACCGGCAGTTCCTCTCAAGACTTTGACAGATAACGGTTGCGTCTGGATGGTCTTGTATGAGCTTGTTGACGTATCATAATATACGAACTTTACTGCAGGAACAGTATATGCCCCTTCCTTTCTCGGCACAGCGAGAATATCATAAATCATATTCCCCTCGACTCCACTCTTTGTAAGACGTGTCTTATCTGTTATCTTTGCATCGTATTTGTCCCAATTCTTTGGGAATGTCACTTCGGGTTGCCTTATAAGTTTAAGATTTCCCACGCCGCTTACAACGAGACGCAAACTGACCGGGTCACCAGCTTTAACCTCTTTCTTGTTAAGCTGTCCAGAAATATTAAAGCGGCCTACTCCACCAGAAAAGTCTTTTGGCTTTGTTGGTAATTTATCCACTTGTATGGTCAAGCCTGGAGCTTTTATCTCCCTCGCTTCTTCCTCATAACCACCGCCTGTAATAAAAGCAAACGGGTCGCGGCTTTCATGCATAATGACACCGTGGAAAGTAAGGCTTGGTATAGTAAGTTTTCCCGTAACTTGCGGATAGAGAACAAACTGACTCCATACGACACAATTATAAACTTGTCCGTTCAGCGTTTCTCTTTGCATTGATTTTGTCTTAGACAATGGGATTTCTTGCGTATGGAAACCCTTTAATTCCGGCATCTTATAATCGAGATTTACAAGATTAGGAATGGTATAGACTTTATATGTAAGTAATATTGGCTCCTGCTCATGCACTCTTTTCTTACTTGCTGTAACCCGTATGAATATGTTATCATGAGTATTACGAGAGTTCTGAGAACGGTGATAAGACGATGCATCTTCATCTTCCGGATAGTAGCCACCATTATTAGCATAACTGTTTGAAGAAGAATGTGATGCACCAAGAACGTTTATATGATGAGCTGCCGATGATACGGTCTTGCCATCTATATTAACACGTGCAACAGGAAGTGCATGATTGCCTTTTTTCTTAGCCACCGCAATAAACGAATATGTAACAGAAGAAGAACTGCTCATGTGCCCATTCACAATGCGATAGCTTGACTGTGATGATGTATTAGGACCATAAAGTATTTCTATATCATTAGGGATATTCTCTAAACGAAATCCTTTTACATTCTGCGTGGGTATAGTGTACTCTATTTGAAACTGTTCCCCTATCGCTATATGACGTGGAGCATTCACGGAAAGTTTCTGTGCACTTACCGTTACTAAAGTTGCCAACAATATTGTTATCAGTAGAATTCGTTTCATACTTTTACCAGTTCTTATTCGTTTTACGACTACCCGGCTGCTGCATTGCTTTCTTTAAGCGGTCATGAGTTGCTTGTTCTTCACGCATTGCAGCATTCATAAGCTGCTCGGCATTTTGCCTGTCCATTCGCTCATTTTGGCTTTGCTTGTCGTTATTCTTATCTTTTTTGTTATTATTATCTTTATTCTGATTATCTTTGTTCTGATTATTTTTATTTTGCTTATTGTCTTTATTGTTTTTATTCCTTTGCTGGTTCTTTTGATTTTGCTGCTGCTTCAATTGCCGTTGACATAAAGCAAGATTATATCTGGTATCGTTGTTGTTCGGATTATTACGAAGAGCATTTTTATAAGCCTCAATAGCTTCTCCGTAATTCTTCTGTTTATGCAATATCACTCCCATATTGTGATAAGACTTGGCACGGCGCAACTTGTTATTTTCCTGTTTTGAAGCCTTTTCAAATTGTTCTATGGCCAGGGAATCCCTCCCTTGCTTCATCATTGCACATCCTAAATTATATGATGCTTGAGGATTATAAGGATTGCTCTCTAAGGCTTTCCTGTATTTAATTTCTGATTGAGGGTGTTTTCCTGCACGATAGTCTTTGTTGCCACCGCGTATCATGCTTCGGACATTCTGACCGTATGCGGAAGAGACCGAAATCATAAATATTGTCAATATATATATTAACTTCTCCATCCTATTCTTTTTATAAAACCGTCAACTTTGTTCAATGTCTTATTTTTTACTTCTAAAACAAGAACTTCAATGATAAGGAAAATCAAACACAAGATAGCAACGACTTGGAATTGCTCATCAAAATCTTTGTATATGACACCATTGATTTCTCCTTTTTGCAATTTCTTCAATTCTTTATCAAGCTTGTTTTCTACCATAGAAGTATTGTCAACGTGTATATACGACCCTTGACCAGCTTCTGCCACCTTGCGACACATATCCTCGTTTAGAGCAGTCATAACGACCTGCCCACTATTATCTTTCAGGAAATCACCATTTCCCAAAGGAATTGGAGAACCTTTTGAAGAACCTATGCCGAGAATAAACACCTTAACACCTTTTTTCGCAGCTTTCTCTGCCATTTTCTCCGCATCGCCTTCATGATCTTCACCATCAGTAATAAGGATTACAGCTTTGCCATATTGTTCGTCTTTTGTAAAACTTTGCAAAGACAAATTTATAGCTTCACCGATGTCTGTTCCCTGTGCTTCTATGAGAGATGGGCTTGTATCTTGCAAGAACATCTTCGCCGACAAATAATCTGATGTTATAGGCAGTTGTACAAAAGCATCACCTGCAAAAACGACAAAACAGATACGGTCATTGTTAAAATGGTCTATAAGATTCTCTATCAACATTTTACTTCTTTCCAACCTGGAAGGCTTAACATCTTCTGCAAGCATCGAATTACTGATATCGAGCGCAATTACAACCTCAATACCCTGACGTTTATCCTTGCTTATTGTAGCTCCGGTCTGCGGACGGGCAAGCATTATTATTATAAGTACTAATGCTATAAGTGTCAGCAAGAATTTTACAGTAGGGCGATATTTAGAAACTTTAGGAGTAAGCATACGGACAAGTTCCTTATCACCAAACTTACGCAAGCGGTTTCTTCGTTTAATTAAATATATAATATGTATCATCACCAATATAGGAATCAGTGATAACAACCATAAATATTGTGGATCTACAAATCTAAACATATCTAACGCATCTTTAAGGTATTCGCTTGAACACCGTAATTCTCAACAATATCTCTAACAAAAGAATGACAAAAGCTGCCAAGACAAACGGCTGATATACATCATACCATTTAGAATATCCTTTAGCAGAAAGTTTTGTCTTTTCCAATTTGTCTATATCATTATATATCTGTGATAATTCTTTCTGACTTGTAGCCCTATAAAAATTACCATTAGTTGCAGACGCTATAACCTGTAACGTTTTATAGTCTATGTCTCCTTTCGCTTTTATATATTGAATAATGCCATTTACTTGTACCGGGAAACGGGTTTCCTCATTAGTTCCAAATCCAATAGTATATACTCTAATGCCAAAGCTCTTTGCTATCTCCGCTGCTGTCATTGGTGATATATCTCCACTATTATTACTTCCATCAGTAAGAAGGATTACGACTTTACTCTTAGCTTTTGAGGTTTTTAAACGCGAAACGGCATTTGTGAGTCCCATTCCAACAGCAGTTCCATCTTTTATCAAGCCATTCATCGCTAAATCCGTCCGTACATTGTGCAGAATGCTAAGCAATGATGCATGGTCTGTTGTCATAGGGCATTGCGTGAATGCCTCACCGGCAAATATCGTAAGTCCGATATTATCATTTGGACGGCTCGATATAAATTCAGAAACGACTTCTTTGGCAACTTCCATACGATTAGGGGCCACATCCTCTGCAAGCATACTTGTAGAAATATCCATTGCCATCATTATATCTATGCCTTCAACTGTTTTGTTGTTCCAACTATCTTTTGACTGCGGTCGTGCCAAGACTATAACCACAAGAACAAATACTAAACAACGCAGGAGCATTGGAAGATGTATAAGCCTTATACGCCAACTGCGATTAGCATACTCGTAAGAATGAGTATCACTCATACGCATTGTAGGTTCACATCCCTTGCGATAAAGGAAGTACCACAACACGTATGGTATAAGCAACAATAGCAGTAAGAAATATTCTTTATTGGCAAATTCCATTATATTCAACCTAACAATTCATAAACTATCCATCCCACGTATGCGAAGATGGCAATACTAATAACGATGAACACAAATATCAATGATTTGATAACGCATCGGCTCCGAGCTTCACGTCTTTCTTTTTGGGACGACTCCTCTTCAACTTTCTCCATAATTGGAGCATTATCTTGTTTGGTAGCAACTATAAACTTTGCAACATTAGCTAAATTCATATCATTGATATTGGCTTGGACAGAGTATTTTGCAAATTTTACGAGATCGGCAGTTTCAAAGACCTCTTTTAGTTCGTTTATATCTGATAATTCTTCTTTATGTAAGCGTGAAATTATATCATTACTCGTCATTTCTTTTGCATTTATGCCAAATCTATCTTCAAGATAATCACGTAATGCATCTGTAAGACGAGTATAATAAACTTTCTGGTCATCAGAATGAGCCAGATGTTCTTGTTTTATCTGCTCTATCATATTCATCGCCTTCTGATAAGGAGACTGCTTCTTTACAAAAATAATTTTGGAAATGACCGATTTACCCGATGAGAGCCTGATAAAGAGATAATATATAAATGTGCATAATATTACTGCCAATATGCTTAGCAGGACTGGCAAATACCAATCACTCCACGAGAAAGGGTTATCTTGAACATCTTCTGCCGGCCTTATGTCTTCCATATTTGTTGTATCAACTTCTACCGTCTTTACCTCAAATGGAATTTTATTTGTCATATAATCCCTTCCGTTTATTTTCAATTTCAGGGAAGGAATATCATATTTGCCGTTCTCCCAAGCTGTCAGGTTATAAGTCCTTGTATACATATTAAGCCCATTACCTATAGCTACGGTGTCATCATCCATATCTAAAACTTCTATAGCTGATGACATTGCATTCATGGTTTCATTTGTAGGGAATGTAATATGTGAATTAAGAGGTGCGACAACATTCACATGATATTTTACTTGCGCGCCAATAAGAACATTGGTCGAGTCCAGTTTTGACTCAACTTTAATTTGCGCGTTTATAGAAACAGTTGCACATAGTATAAATATTATAAAAATATATCTTCTCACTTCTAAAAACCTCCTAAATAATAAAGAATTGGTAATATCAACTTCTCTTGGCAAATAATATTATTAGTTTCTTTACGAAATCCTCATCTGTTGCAATAGAAACATTATCAATATTACATTCATTTAATATGGTCAATAGTTCTTCATTATGTTTTAACCAATATGCTTTATGTGCCATACGAAGT
This sequence comes from uncultured Prevotella sp., assembly GCA_900547005.1. Lineage (GTDB taxonomy): Bacteria > Bacteroidota > Bacteroidia > Bacteroidales > Bacteroidaceae > Prevotella. The sequence continues at coordinate 73,959 of URER01000002.1, read as the reverse complement.
TTCTTGTCGCTTGTGTCAATATACATCTCGTGGCCTGTCTCCGAATCAACCACTTTCATCAATCCGATGTCTGGAAGTTCTTTAGCACGCCTGTCAAAGATTTGAACAGCCACAACGTCATGCTTCTTATTTACAATAAGGAATGTATCTTTATTTATAGATGCATAGAAATCGCTTATAACAAATACCGTACAATGCCGTTTTATTACTTTCGTAAGATATTCCATTGCTAAATTCAAATTTGTTTTTTTACTTTCAGCATGGAAATCCAACATTTCTCGGATAATGTATAGAATATGCTTTCGTCCTTTCTTGGGCGGGATATATTTCTCTACTCTATCAGAGAAAAAGATGATACCAATTTTGTCATTGTTCTGTATGGCACTAAACGCTATGGTTGCTGCTATCTGCGTCGCCAAATCTTTCTTCATTTGTAAGGTCGTTCCGAAATCTAAAGAACCAGATACATCTATAAGAAGCATTACCGTAAGCTCGCGTTCTTCCTCAAAGACTTTAACGTATGGATGATGGAAACGGGCCGTTACGTTCCAGTCAATATCACGCACGTCATCGCCGAACTGATATTCACGTACTTCAGAGAATGCCATACCGCGCCCTTTGAAAGCAGAACGATATGACCCTGCAAAGATATTTTGGCTGAGAGCACGTGTCTGGATTTCAATCTTCCTTACTTTTTTTAGTATCTCTGACGTTTCCATTAAGGGACCTCTACCTTATTTATTATCTTGCTTACAATTTCTTCGCTTGTTACATTATTTGCCTCAGCTTCGTAAGATAGCCCTATACGGTGACGTAAAACATCATGAGCAACAGCACGTACATCTTCAGGAACCACGTATCCACGTCGTTTGATAAACGCATACGCACGTGATGCTTTAGCAAGATTGATGCTTGCTCGCGGACTACCGCCGAATGTTATCATATTTTTCAATTCGGGCAACATATAACGCTCCGGGAAACGGGTCGCAAACACAATATCTGCAATATATTGCTCTATTTTCTCATCAATATAGACCTCATCGACCACGCTACGAGCCTTAATAATATCTTCTGATGTTATTACAGGTTTTACCTCCGGTAAAGCCCCTCTAAGATTTTCTCGAATAATAAGCTTTTCTTCTTCTATCGTGGGATAGTCTATGATGACCTTTAACATAAAACGGTCCATCTGTGCCTCGGGAAGAGGATATGTTCCCTCCTGCTCCACCGGATTCTGAGTTGCCATCACAAGAAATGGCTGTGGAAGACAAAAGGTTTTCTCACCAATCGTTACCTGATGCTCTTGCATAGCTTCCAACAAAGCACTCTGCACTTTTGCCGGAGCGCGGTTAATCTCATCGGCTAAAACAAAGTTTGCAAACAAAGGCCCCTTTTTCACATGAAAATTCTCATCTTTTTGAGAATATATCATTGTACCGACAACATCGGCAGGCAGCAAATCAGGGGTAAACTGTACTCTACTATATTGTGCGTCTACCAACTGGGCAAGAGTCTTGATAGCAAGGGTTTTAGCAAGTCCGGGAACTCCTTCAAGAAGTATATGACCATCACTAAGAAGACCGATAATAAGAGAATCTATCAAGTGTTTTTGACCTACTATTACTTGATTCATTCCCGTTATTAGATTGGTTACGAATGCGCTTTGTTGTTCTATCCGTATATTAAGTTCACGGATATCTATAGCTTCTGCCATATCTCAATATATATTTATATTATAGTACTATTTATATTAATCGCAAAAGTACAACATAAATAGATGATAGCAGAATAAAGCCATCTAAATAATATTAAAAAAGTTTCCTAAAACCTACATTTTAAGAAACTTTTTCAAACAATATGTATATTATAGTTTTTACTTGACCTTAACCTTCGGTACCTTCATCTTCGCACCCTCACCAAGTTCTGTAGTATCATTAAGGACTTGGAAATAGCATAACATTCCAGAACCGAGTGTAGAACGACAATAAGACTTCATTGTTTGACCGCTCTTTAATGTGATAATTGTGTCTATACCTACGATGTTATATGCTCCCATTTTTACTCTCGGATCAGCATTCATCTTATCGAAGTCCAATTCATCCTCAGTCTTATTGGCAGAAGTTTTTAAGCCCGGAGCCGGATTAACTTTTGCATTTGTCATAGAATCCTTATCTGCCATTGTTACTTGAGGTGTCGCAAATTCGCACTTCGCCACCTTATCATGTTTGAAATCTCCTAATATATAGATTCCAACGAGCAACCCTATGAACAAACAAATAACAGCAGAAAGCACTCCAATTATAATACTGTGCTTATATTGACTACGGCTAACCCATTCTTGTGTATCTACGAATTCCTCTTCGTCCACATTTGCTTGTTCTACCATCACGTTTTCTCCCCTTTCGTCAGTATTTGTATTGCTTGTAATGGTAGAACTCTCGCGCCTCTCAATCACATCATTTGGATTGCCATCTTCCCCTGAAACTACTATATTATCTGTTGGCGCAGTTACAGGGCAGTCTTCTTTGTCATCCTTAATTTCCAAGACATTTTCTTGTACCATATCTTGTGGTGCGATTTCCTCCTCATTTGAAGATATTGTCTTTTCTTCCTGGACTTCCTTTTCAGTATTAGATGCAACCGACTCTCTTTTCTCTTCATCAGAATTGTCATGTTCTATATCAGAAAAGTCTACATCATCTTTCAGTACAACAGTTTCAAACTGAGCAAAAGGCTTATTGATAAGGTCGCGCATAGAGGTATCTGGAGTGAAAGAAACCTTATCATGGCCTTCTATCACCACACGAGCACCTGTATTTACATTAATACTCTCACGCGGTTTAACACTTGTAACCTTGAAAGTTCCAAGACCTTTGATTTTCACTAATCTATCTGCATCCAGCCCTTTATCCACCACCAAAAACATTGCAGATATAAATTTCTCAACATCTTTAGTTGAGAGTTTACGCTGCTTGGCAATAACGCCGGCGAGATCCGTTATTGATATCTTTGCCATTAGCTTTCTCCTCCATTCTTTAATTTTTCTTTAACCACGGCATTAGGCTTAAAGTTTAATACCAATTTAGGCGGAACTAACATACGCTGACCGGTAGATGGATTCACCATAACACGCTCCAATCTCTTCTTTACTTCAAACGTTCCGAAACCGGGAACCTGTATCGAATCGCTATCTTCAAAATGTTTGCACATACCATCAAGCACATCTTGTACTATCTTTTGGGTATCATCAACAGAAAATCCTGTCTCAGCAGCAAGTTTTGATATATATTCTTTATTGTTCATAGCAATTATATTTTAGTCATTACGCCCCATCAGACAACGGTTCCATAAATATCGAACTCCTCAGAACCTGTTATTTTCACATCGTAAAAACATCCCACATCAAGAGATTTCTCTTCACAAGGGATAAGGACTTCCGGGTCAACTTCGGGAGAACAAAATTCTGTTCGTCCAACGTAATAAGCACCTTCCTTTCGGTCTATAATGACCTTTAGCACTTTACCAACCTTTTCAGTCTCAATCTCCGCACTTATTCTTTGCTGTATAGCCATCAACTTGTCTAACCTACGCTGCTTTATCTCCTCTGGAATATCATCTGCATAATGTAGTGCACTGTATGTTCCTTCCTCTTCCGAATATGCAAATGCTCCCATACGTTCAAAACGCACGGTCTTGACAAACTCCATAAGTTGTTCAAAATCCTCATCCGTTTCTCCGGGGAAGCCGACCATAAGAGTTGTACGAAGATGAATGCCGGGAACCCTGCGTCTTATCTCATCTATAAGTTTCAACGTATCCTCTTTCGATACATTACGGTGCATACGCTCAAGCATCCTATCAGAAATATGCTGCAAAGCAATGTCAAGATATTTACATACATTCGGTTTTTCTCTTATTACATCAAGAAGGTCGAGAGGAAAATTATTCGGATATGCGTAATGAAGACGTATCCATTCCACGCCCTCAATGTCCGACATTCGGTCTATCAATTCTGCAATATGCTGTTTCCCGTCAATGTCAACACCATAATATGTAAGTTCTTGCTCTATTATCTGAAATTCCTTCACGCCCTTTGCCACAAGCGCCTTCACTTCTTGCAGGATTTCGTCCATAGGCCGACTTATGTGCCGCCCGGTTATAAGCGGAATGGCGCAATAAGCACAACGGCGGTCGCAGCCTTCAGCAATTTTAATGTATGCATAATGGCTCGGAGTCGTGAGATGCCTGCACCCATCGCATGACGGTATTGAGGACTTGCACAAATCATTAACTAAAGTCTTGACATCAAACTTACCATAAAACTTATCGACCTCCGGTATCTCTTTCTCAAGCTCCTCCTTATATCTCTGCGAGAGGCATCCCATTACATATATTTTCTTCAGCAAGCCATTGTTCTTGCGATTGACAAATTCAAGTATTGTGTTGATACTTTCCTCTTTTGCATCGCCGATAAAACCACAAGTATTTATTATGGCTATCTCACCCTCCGGCTGTTCCGAATCATGAGTACACTCAAAGCCGACATACTCAAGCATACCCATAAGTCGTTCAGAATCAACGAGATTCTTAGAGCATCCTAAAGTTATAATATCTATGACATTCCGTTTCACAATTCCGTATTAAAAAGTGAGTCAACAAATTGTTCTTTATTGAATAGTTGCAAGTCTTCCATACCTTCACCAAGCCCGATATACTTTACCGGGACTTTCAACTGATCGGAAATACCTATAACGACACCTCCCTTTGCCGTTCCATCAAGTTTTGTTATGGCAAGAGATGTTATTTGGGTAACTGCGGCAAACTGTTTTGCCTGCTCAAAAGCATTTTGTCCTGTACTTCCGTCAAGAACCAACATAACTTCATCGGGAGCTTCCGGTAGCACCTTCTTCATCACATCTTTAATCTTCTTAAGCTCATTCATCAAACCAACTTTATTATGCAAACGGCCGGCTGTGTCGATTATCACAACATCAGCATCGTTTGCCTTTGCCGAGCTTAATGTGTCGAATGCCACTGATGCTGGGTCAGAACCCATCTGCTGCTTTATTACAGGTACGCCGACACGCTCACCCCATATACAAATCTGCTCTACGGCTGCGGCACGAAATGTATCTGCCGCACCTAAATATACTTTCTTACCTGCTTTCTTAAACTGGTAAGCCAACTTTCCAATGGTTGTTGTCTTACCCACACCGTTCACGCCTACAACAAGTATGACATAAGGCTTGTGGTCAGAAGGCAAATCCCAACTATCATTATCATCGGTATTGTTTTCCATCAGCAATTTGGCAATCTCATCACGAAGAATGCCATTCAACTCCGATGTTGACACATACTTGTCGCGCGCAACACGTTCTTCTATGCGCTGAATAATTTTTATTGTAGTATCTACGCCGACATCTGAAGTAATAAGAACTTCCTCCAAATTATCAAGGACGTCATCATCTACCTTAGACTTTCCTGCAACAGCACGAGTCAATTTAGAAAATACACTTGTCTTTGTCTTTTCAAGTCCTTTGTCAAGTGTTTCTTTCTTGTTTTTATTAAACAAACCGAATAATCCCATAATAATATAATTTGATGCAAAGTTAATAAAAAAAAGTGTAATATGTTTAGTTTTCTGGAATATAATGCCTTAAAACATTGATTCAGAGTACTTATTTGTACTTTACTTCTACCTTTCAAAAACGGCAATGAGACTCAACATTCCCGATTAGTTAATAATAAAATATAGTCAAACCTGTTGAAATAGCCACTGAACACGGTTGAGATGCGTCCTTGAAATTAGGATTATACTCTAAGCATTAAACTATTCTATAAAACTGTATGTAAGCACATAACCTGAAGTTATGCGGTAATAAACCAAAACAGATGTATTACTCTTTAGATTATTCACAAATGCATAACTATTAGAATCTATTATAACGTGCATTTGCTGATAAGTGAGGTTTTCTTCCGAAAACAATTTATATACAGTTTCCTTTGCACACCAATTAATAAGACGTTTTACCGTCGTATCTGCAACTTCATCAGTGCGCATAAAACGTGATGCAATGCGGTCGACCCTATCGCTTTGATATTCAATATCTACACCTACTTGACACTTTGAAGACAATATAACTGCGACATAGCCGCAAGTATGACTGATACTGATATTATACCCTTTAATAGTTGGTTTTCCCGACGCTGTATGCTCTATCTTAAAATTTGAACTATTCAACATAGCTGCCAATAGAGAGTTTACAGCCTTGCGCTCACAATCACGTACCGATAGTCCTTCTGCTTTAGAAAAAGACCATAAACCAAGTCTCACATCGCCTGCTATATCTTCAAGGGAAACAAGCACTTAGCACTCCTCCTTATTAGCACATAGAACCGAATGAACAACTACTTTTACACGACTAATACGCCGTTCTTCCATTCCATAGATTTCAAATGTATAATTCTTGTAATCAATTTTCTCATGCATACTTGGGAATTCTCCTTTTATCTCAAGTATGAGTCCGGCTAAAGAATCCGCATCGCCCTCAACATCAGCAAACTCATCTGTATCAATATTCAGTATCTTACAAAAATCAGTGAGAAGAGTTTTGCCTTCAAATATATAAGTATTATAATTGAGCTTGGTATAATTTCTCTCCTCCTCATCATATTCGTCATTAATCTCTCCCACGATTTCCTCAAGAATATCTTCCATCGTAACCAGTCCGCTTGTACCTCCAAACTCATCGACAACAATAGCGATATGTACTTTATTATTTTGGAACTCACGCAACAAATCATCTATCTTTTTGGTTTCCGGCACAAAATATGGAGGACGGATAAGGCTCTGCCAACGGAAATTCGCAGGTTTTGACAAATGAGGAAGTAAATCTTTTATATATAATACGCCACGTATATTATCATCATTATCTTGATAAACCGGTATTCGAGAATAATTATTATCAACTATACATTTCAAAACTTCTTTAAATGTACTTCTGATATTTAGGTCAACAATATCTTGACGCGGAGTCATAACCTCTTTAGCAGTTTCATCGCCAAAGCGGATAATACCTTGTAGCATACTCTGCTCATTCTTTATTCCCTCCTTATCAGTAAGCTCCAAAGCCTGTTCCAAGTCATCAACACTTAATTGACGATTTTCTTTTTGCACGACTTTTTCAGCCATATTGCTACTGCTAAGAAGAATATTTTCCAAAAACCAGAATATTTTACGACAGAACAGAATTCCATCTACAGTCATTCTACAAAACTTCAACGGATTTTGCCGACTTAATACCTTAGGTATAATTTCGCCAAAAAGCAGCAAAAGAAAAGTAAGTATTACTGTTATGCAGAGAATTTCAAACCAAGCTTCATTGAATTTCAATAAACTATGAAAGAAATAATTACACAACATAATTATTGTGACATTCACGAAGTTATTGGTTATCAAGATTGTTGCAAGTGTACGCTCACTCTCTTCTCGGAGTAGCTGTATATTATAATCAGACCTACTCTTGTCTGGTTCAAGCTCATTTATATCTTTCGGAGAAAGGCTGAAAAACGCTATTTCCGAACCACTTGCGAAACCGGAAACAAAAAGCAACAAAAAAGCTATCACTCCGGCTATGACTATGCCAAGAGTAATTGGCTGCAATGTAACTAACGAAGATATATCTATGGAGTCCATTTATCAGAAAGGCAGAGCATTATCCGCATTTATTGTCGGTTCTGCATCTACCGTATTAGTATTATCGTTTTTAGGAGTTGTGTCTTGACGTTTTGGGGAAAGGAGCTCCATGTTATCAGCATAGATTTCAGTAACACTCCGACGCTTACCTTTGTTGTCGTCATAGCTGCGGTACCTTATGCGGCCTTCAACATACAACTTATCCCCCTTATGCACATACTTTTCTACAACCTTTGCCAAGTTTCGATAAAATATAACATTATGCCAATCGGTTCGGTCGGGCACCCTTGTACCATTCTGCAACACATATCCTTTCTCTGTTGTAGCAAGAGAAATCTGAGCCACAGCCTGATCGCGGTCGTAATAATGCACGTCCGGCTCTTTACCGACATTACCAATAAGCATTACTTTATTCATCTCTATCTCTATATTTTCAGGAAGTTACTTCCACATTCCCAAATATTTGAACTTGAAGTTCTTTCCTTTTGCCGACGGGAACTGACTTCTGGAATCCACCCTGCCACGTAAATGGTCAACGATACGATTGTAGCAATCCAATCCAGAATTAGCCTTACAACGAACTACAAAATGGGTATCACGATACTCATGCTTGCCCGTTGCCGGAATCATCACAACACGTTTGAAATCCAATGCGCCCTCATACCAACCTTCCTGCTCCTCGTTGAGACGAAGAAGAACCTGATTGGTTTCATGGCGTTCCGGAGTATCGTTATTAATACGTAATGCCTTTTTCTGCTTAAAGTCAAGCATTGTTGCCGCTTCCGTCTTTATGATAATAAAATAAACACGTGAGCGTACTTTATAGCGTTTAGGATAAAATACATCATTTACCGCATATTCCCTAATATCATCTTCCATTTCAGGCGTTAATTGGACATCTGGAATAGAACGAAGAAAATCTATTGCTTCATCGGCATTATATACTAATGTCTCGTTATTGAAAAATCTTAAATATAAATTCATTGGAAATAAGATATGTTTCTCTAAATTAGAAGTAAAAAAGAGCGGAAAACGGGACTCGAACCCGCGACCCCGACCTTGGCAAGGTCGTGCTCTACCAACTGAGCTATTTCCGCAAGCTTTTTATTCAAAATATAGTGAAGAGGAGGAGACTCGAACTCCCACGTCACAATTGACACTACCCCCTCAAAGTAGCGCGTCTACCAATTCCGCCACCTCTCCAGTATATTATTCAATCAGAATGTGCCCAGAACAGGACTCGAACCTGCACGCCTCGCGGCACACGCACCTGAAACGTGCGCGTCTACCAATTCCGCCACCTGGGCATTCTTTCTCTTAAAAGATAAGGAGCATAAAGACTTCATTACTTTTAAAAGTTGTTCAGAATATTGAGCGGAAAACGGGACTCGAACCCGCGACCCCGACCTTGGCAAGGTCGTGCTCTACCAACTGAGCTATTTCCGCCTTTTTCCTAATTGTTAGGAGCATTTCTCTAAATGCGGTTGCAAAGGTAATGCTTTTTCTTTAACACGCAAAACTTTTCTTTCTTTTTTTTCTACAAATGTGCAAAAAAGTTGTTTTTCGAGGCTAATCCATACGATTTTTATAGTCATCATACGCAAATTCACGTAGGATTTCCAAATCTCCATCAAGATGCAACAAGCCTATGGAGGGATGAGATATCCCATTAAACATATTTGTTTTTACAGTCGTATAATGCAACATATCTTCGAAAATAATATTCTCCCCTACTCTCAGTTCATGGTCAAACTGCCAATTTCCCATAAAATCTCCGCTCAAACAACTGTTGCCTCCGAGCCTATATATATATAATGAGTCTTTAAGTTGGTCATTTGGCTCATCTATATCTATCGTTTTTGCACCACGAACGATAGGTTTGTAAGGCATCTCAAGACAATCCGGCATGTGGCAAGTAAAACTTACATTCAATATAGCAGTGCGTATTCCTTTATCCTCTACTATATCCACGACCTGCGAAACGAGCTCTCCGGTCTGCCACCCGAATGCGCTCCCCGGCTCAAGTATAATTTTCAAATTCGGATAACGTTTATGGAAATCCTGCATCATATCCACAAGCATATCAGTATCATAATCTGCACGGGTCATCAAATGGCCTCCACCAAAGTTTATCCACTTCAATTGGGGAAACCATTTTGAAAACTTCTCCTCTATATGCGCCAAAGTTCTGCCAAATACTTCCGGTCCATTCTCGCAATGACAATGACAATGGAAGCCTTCTATGCCTTCCGGCAGATTTTCAGGAAGTTTATCAGCCGAAATACCAAAGCGTGTTCCAGGAGCGCAAGGATTATACAACATCACTTCCACCTCGGAATATTCCGGATTAATTCTTATTCCACAACTGACAGAAGGATTAATTTCTTTCACCTTATTATAATAGCGTTCATACTGGGTAAAGGAATTAAAAGATATATGACTCGAAAATCGGGCAATATCTTCTATTTCATAATCCGTATAAGCAGGCGAATATGTGTGTGCCGGCACACCAAATTCTTCGAATGCGAGTCGGGCTTCGTAAAGAGAACTTGCCGTTGTAGCATTGATATATTCCTTAAATATAGGGAAAGTCCTCCACAATGCATAAGCCTTAAAAGCAAGAATTACATCCACATCCGCACGCTGTGCGACATCGGCAATAAGAGAGAGATTGTGTCTCAACTTCTCTTCTTCCAATACATAAACTGGGCGATTAATCCACGAAAAATTATCCTTGTCTGTTATCATGTATCATATTTTGGCGCAAAGTTAAGTTTTTATTTCCGATATAATTGCGTGTTTCGTATAAATTTCATAATTTTGCAACATAATATTGTAATAATGAAGCTCGCAATACTTACGAAATCCACTTTTTTTGTGGAAGAAGACAAAATACTGGCAACGCTCTTCGAAGAAGGATTGGACAATCTGCATTTATACAAGCCGGACTGTTCTCCTATGTTTGCCGAGCGATTGCTTACACTTCTTCCCCGCGAACATTATAGCAAGATTACCGTTCACGACCATTTTTACTTGAAAAATGAATATAATTTAGCAGGAATACATATTGACTCTCATTCGGAACAAATTCCAACAGGATACCGAGGAAAGATAGGCTACACATGCACAGATATAAGTCGTCTGAAGGAGATGAAAAAGAAAGCCAATGTCGTTTTCTTGAAAAATATATTTGACTGCATCGAGTTCAAGGATGAGAAAGCTACATTCTCCATACGGGAACTGCAAAAAGCCTCAAGTCAAGGGCTTATCGACAAGAAAGTATTTGCATTGGGAGGTATCAGTCTTGAAAATGCAAAAATTGCTAAAGAACTTGGTTTTGGAGGCGTTGTCGTATGCGGAGATTTGTGGAATAAGTTTAACATCCACAATCAAATGGATTACAAAGATGTGATATTGCATTTTCAGAAATTGAAGAAAGCAATAACATAAGTTCCATAAAAAGAAAATTATAAAATAAACATAACAATATAATACAAATAAAACCATAAAACAAAATGAGCGAAAAAAACTCTTTCCTTGTGTTCTCGGGTACAAAAACGAGATACCTTGCTGAGAAAATTTGCCAAAGTTTGGAATGCCCATTAGGAAATCTTGTGGTAACGAAGTTTTCTGATGGCGAGTTTGCCGTATCATACGAGGAGTCTATACGTGGGCGAGACGTTTTCCTCGTGCAGAGTACATTTCCTAATTCAGACAATCTGATGGAGTTGCTTCTTATGATTGATGCTGCAAAACGCGCATCAGCACGCCAGATTATCGCTGTAATACCTTACTTCGGTTGGGCGCGTCAAGACAGAAAAGACAAGCCGCGCGTTAGTATCGGCGCTAAGTTGGTAGCCGATCTCCTCAGCGTAGCCGGTATTGACCGCCTTATAACAATGGACTTACACGCTGACCAAATTCAGGGATTCTTCAATGTTCCGGTAGATCATCTCTATGCTTCAGGGGTCATATTGCCATATTTACAGGGATTACAGCTCGACAATATCTGCATAGCATCTCCGGATGTAGGCGGCTCAAAACGCGCAAACACATACGCTAAATATCTTGGCTGCCCTCTCGTTCTTTGCAACAAGACAAGAGCAAGGGCAAACGTTGTCGACAGTATGCAGATTATTGGTGATGTGAAAGATAAGAACGTCATCATTGTTGACGATATGGTTGACACAGCCGGAACAATAACCAAAGCTGCCGACATAATGAAAGCTGCGGGCGCAAAGAGTGTACGAGCATGCGCATCACATTGTGTAATGAGTGGTCCGGCAAGCGACAGAGTACAAGACTCGGCTTTGGAAGAGATTGTTTTTACTAATTCAATTCCTTATACCGACAGATGTGCAAAGGTAAAACAGCTTTCTGTTGCAGATATGTTTGCCGAGACCATACGCCGTGTCGTAGAGAATGAGAGTATTAGTTCTCAATATTTGGTATAAGAAACATTTTAACAATATCAATGGGATTAGCTGCGGATAATTTTAATATATTATCATGGCTAATTCCTTTTCTCTTTAAGAAGAAAATCTATTATGAAAAAACAATCGACAATATTGGTTATCGCACTTGTCATTATTGGAATAGTAACTTTTTATTTGCTAAAAAACAATAACCATGCGCAGACACAAGCTGCTTCAATAAGTTCGGAATCTAATAACGAGACTATTAGTGGTGAGATTGACGAAAGCAATAAGATAAAAGACTTTTCATTACCGGACATTACGGGCAAGGAGGTTTCAGTAATGAATGAAATCTCAAAAAACCGCTTAACTATAATAGACTTCTGGGCAAGTTGGTGCAGACCGTGTATGCAAGAGATGCCCAACATTAAAGCTCTTCATTCGCAATACAAGACTCTTGGCATTATAGGTATTTCGCTTGATGAGGACAAAGAACAATGGCAGAATACAATAAATGAACAGGATTTGAACTGGGTTCAATTATCAGACTTACAGGGCTGGAACAGTAAAGCAGCCCGGCTATTCGAAGTCAGCTCTATTCCATACACCATTGTAGTGGCACAAGACGGCACTATTATTGCCGCCGGATTGCGTGGAGAATCACTAAATGCTTTCATAAAAAGCAGAATGACATCTCAAACAGAATAATATCCTATTGTAAAAGGAATACCGGATTTCTTTATTTTAACGTGATTCGACATAATGACTTCTTTATATCCAACTCATGTTATTTTAATTTCATCTGCAATTTCCCATCCTTGCTAATCCGTAACTCTATAACATAGCAAGTTGACGCATCCGGTATTCCTACAACAGCATCTACATAAACGAAGTTAACATCAGAACGGGAAAATTGCAAGCTACGTAAAATAGACTTAGCAAGAAAATCTTTCGGTACATACGCAGAAAATTCCTGTTTACGGAAAGCATGAACATATATTAATTTTCCATTAGCATATATATTCAGATAACCTACATTATCAAGATAAACATTGTCAACTTCTATACCGTCGTCATTATACAGAGATTTGATAACGCGTTCCGAACCCGGAGATAAAAGAATCTTACTTTCAAATTTTGTTCCTCCAACAATACTAACAGTGTCTGTCTTACTTATTCTGAAAACATTTAAGGCATACGGACGAATCTGACAGAATTCTTTCAAGAAACGTTTATCATTACCGCGCACTAAGTTTATCTCTTCCTCATTCTGATTCAAGATGCAAAGTGTTTGCTCAGACATTGATACTATCTTATAATGCTGAGTTTTATTACCTTGTAAATAAATACTATCATTGTACACCCAAAATTTAACTGGCATACTTGTCGTGTCGGGGTAAAAAATAGTATCACCTTTAGCCATAAACGAAGGTGTCTCTTCATCCTCACTAATCCATATTCCTTGCAGAATCTGCTTAGCACCCTCGTTTTCCTTAGCTGATGAATCTACATTACTCACACACCCACACCATAATATCTGCGACAAAAGCAATATTATATAACAAACACTTCTCATCTTTTTTAGCAACCGACACAATGATATTCAAATCCTGCTTCTTTCAGTTCTTCCGGATCAAAAATATTACGTCCATCGATAACAAGTTTTCTCTGCATGGCTTTAGCTATTACTTCCCAACTTGGAAGGCGGAACTCTTTCCACTCGGTAAGCAGCAAAAGAGCGTCAGCATCTAAAACAGCATCATACATATCCTTGCAATATATAACGCTATCGCCTATTCTGCGCTTACATTCATTCATGGCAATCGGGTCATAAACACGAATTGTGCATCCTGCCTTTTGCAACAAGTCTATCATAACAAGTGCAGTAGACTCACGCATATCATCGGTTTCGGGTTTAAATGCCAATCCCCATAAGGTAATGGTCTTACCTTTCAGATCGTTAGCGTATGCTTTTTGCAATTTCTTGAATAATATAGACTTCTGTTGCTCATTTACTTTCTCAACGGCTTTTAGTACCTCCATTGAATATCCATTGCTATCGGCAGTCTTAATAAGCGCCTTTACGTCTTTCGGGAAGCAACTTCCACCATATCCGCAGCCTGCATATAAGAATTTCCTACCTATTCGTGTATCACTACCAATACCGGCACGCACCATATTAACATCAGCACCTACACGTTCGCAAAGATTAGCAATGTCATTCATAAAAGAAATACGTGTGGCAAGCATGGAATTTGCTGCATATTTTGTCATTTCGGCAGAAGGTATATCCATGAATATAACTCTAAAATTGTTGGTAAGAAATGGCTTATAGAGTTTGGTAAGCATCTTCTTGGCACGATCACTCTCTATTCCGACGACGACCCTGTCCGGGCTCATAAAGTCTTTTATCGCATTGCCTTCCTTCAGAAACTCCGGATTACTTGCAACATCGAAGTTTATATCAACGCCACGCTTATCAAGCTCGTTCTGTATTGTCTCGCGAACCTTCTTTGCTGTTCCTACAGGAACCGTACTCTTCGTCACGACAACTATATACTTATTGAGGTTCTCTCCGATAGTCTTTGCCACCTGAAGCACATACTTCAAGTCGGCGGACCCATCTTCATCGGGCGGAGTGCCCACGGCAGAGAATACTATCTCCTGCTCATTTAGCACATCAGCCAAAGATGTAGCAAATTTCAATCGACCAGCCTTTACATTTTTCAGAACCAAATCGTCCAAGCCTGGCTCATAAATCGGAATTTCTCCGTTCTTCAACCGTTCTATCTTATTTGCGTCAACATCAACGCAAGTAACATTAGCACCAATCTCGGCAAAACAAGTTCCCGATACCAATCCTACATAACCCGTACCAACAATTGCTATATTCATAATCTTTATTCAAATATTTCTGCGTTATTTAAAGTTACAGCTTTTAAGTCCTTCTCGCTCGTCAACACTTCTTCCGGAGCGATAGGCCAATTTATGCCGATTGTTTCGTCATTCCAACGAATGCTTGCCTCATGTTGCGGAGCATACACATTATCTACCTTATAAGTAAATATTGCTTCATCACTCAAAACAAGGAAGCCATGCGCAAAACCACGTGGGATAAAGAACTGACGTTTATTTTCCTCGCTAAGTTCTACCGCAACATATTTTCCGAATGTCGCAGAACTTTTTCTTATATCAACCGCGACATCAAGAACCTTCCCCTTAATAACTCTTACAAGTTTCGCCTGTGAAAACTCCCCTTTCTGATAATGCAGTCCGCGCAGGACTCCATAACTCGATTTAGACTCATTGTCCTGTATGAACTCCACATGATGCCCAATGTGTTCATCAAAATCAGCCTGTTTCCAAGCCTCGAAGAAATAACCGCGCGCATCGTTGAACACTCTCGGTTCAAGTATCCATACACCGTCAATGCCTGTCTTTATATATTCCATCTTGTCTATAAACTAAATACATAACTCCTTAAATCATGCAAAGATAAGAATATTTGTGGAAACAAGCAAATTTTTCTAAAGAACGATATAAATAGTCTACAAGTCTCAGAACAGAACGGGTCTTCCATGATGTGTACAACAAGGTTCAAAACGGAACATTATAAAAGAAATCTCTATAGCTCGCATACATTCATTACACATTGAAAATTTCAGAGGTAACAAGAAATTTGATCAAACATTTCAGACGAAGTCCTTTTATACGGTTCTTTAGAAGAGGTGACTCTGGAAAAACAACAATATTGAAGGTTATATCATGTGTCCTTTGTCCAAACTGGAATATCAGCATTTCCGATTTGGACTTTTACAATGCGAATATTAGTCAAAGTATTGTGATTGAGGTTGTTGTCGGAGACTTTCTTATTATGCAAATTGTCCACAGCATCACGCATGGAGTAATTATTCACTGGTCTTCTTCTTTAATAAGTGTATAAGTAAAACTATTACCAAATATTTTAGCTGATTTATTACATAGCTTCATAAACTCTACAAAATCTGATTTACTATTGAACACTTGACAACCGGCGGAGTATTGGTTAACAGCATTTAGAGTGAAGATTTTTGCACTGCGATGAATATTTATTCCAAACATTCCAGTATCTATTGTCTCAGGAGCCAAATTGTAAATACGATTTTGGTTTCCATCACGATAGACTTTAACCGCTTTAGCTTGACATAAAGCTTCATACTCTCCTCTATGAAGCCCTATCTTCCAGGTACTACGGTACTGATTAGGAACAAGAATAGCGGTACCTTTAGAGTTCATTGGATTTTCCATATAATACATTCCTGGATCTGTTGTAATGTTATAACATTTCCTGACAGGCTTACCGTTTTCGTTATATATTACAATCAGAATGTCATCATACATATTAGTAACTGTTGTACCTTTAGCCCTAACTCCTATTATATTAAGATTATAATCACCTTTCGTAAAATAAGCATAGCCCTTCTTTTTTAAAAGAGCTTCAAAGTCATAGTTGTTTACCTTTTCATATAGTCTGTTTTTAATTATTCCAACCGAATAAACTAAATACAGAATTAATACTATTGGCAACAATGTCAATACGAACAGCTTAAAAAATCGTAATAACTTTATTTATTCTATAAAGGAAAACAACTCTACAGTGCGGCGAAACACGTCTGTGCCTATACCAGATTCATTTCTTTGTTCAGGAAATATCAGCTGCAATATAAGCGAAATGAGTTTTCTCATATACCTTAATGATTTTATCGCAAAGGTGCTGACATGGCAGCACCTTTGCCGATAGTTCCTTTATTACATCTCTGCCTGCAAAGATACAATTTTATTTGTTATTCTATTCTTGTTCGCCTTTTTTATCCTCTTGGACAATAGTCTTATCTCTGTATTCCTTTGCTTTTTGAGGATTTCTTTTACATCCAATTCCGTTTTCATAAAAATAGGCAAGACTTTCACATGCCACTACCAATCCTGCATCTGCAGCCATCTTCATATATACAAATGCTTGTTGCTCATCTTTATCAACCAAGTCTTTACCTGTATAATATTGTAGACCAAGATTACGGCATCCCATATCATTCCTTAATTCTGCAGCTTTTAATAGATATTTCTTAGCCTGTTCTTTGTCTTTTTTAGTACCTCCATAATAACCATAGTAATAGTAACAAAACAAATTATTGGCAGCCGCACCACTTCCATATTTAACAGCTAATTTCCATGTTTCAATTCCTTTTGCAATATTCTTCTCACATCCAGTTCCATTCAAATATGCAAATCCTAAATTAAAAGCTCCATTTGCAGATTTCAGTTCTGTTGCTTTTTGAAAGCATTCAAATGCTTTAGAATCGTCTTTTTGTAAGAATTTACCGTTATAATATATACTTCCTAAATCATCATAGGCTTCTCCATTACCATGTTTTGCAGCTTTCTTTAATAACTCTATACCTTTTTGTGGATTATGAATATTCTGATATGCACTGTCTTCAGAAAGGCATAACCATGCCATTTCAACCATGCAGTCAGTTACATTACTCTCTATTCCACGGTTAAGCCATTCTATGCGCTTCTTGTCATCCCTTTTTAAATCTCCGTATCCTCTATACAGAGATTGTAATCGATATGCACAATATCTCCTTCCGTTATTGAATGCCTTAGAGAAGTATTCAACACTTTTATTTATGTTAATATCTATCTTGTCTGTTCCATGCCAATAAACAATTCCCATTACCTCAAGATAATATGGATTGTTTTTGTCTTTTACTTTATCTAAAATGCTCATAGCTTTTTCTTTATCTTCCTCGTATGGTCCAGCTCCTTCAAATTTGAGGCTTGCATATCTTGCCATTACGTATGAATTCTCTGTATTTTTTATAAGCTCTTCCAACATGGATTTTCCTTTGTCGGAATCTTTGCTAATTCCATACCAACCAAACATATATGCCAATGCCATTTCGCATTTAGCCTCTTCGCATCCTTTTTCTGCAGCTTGTTTTAAAAGATCAAATGCTTTTTGTTCGTCATATTCAACACCGTCACCATTATCATAAGCGTTGGATAGGCACCACAAGGCATAGGC
Source organism: uncultured Prevotella sp. (assembly GCA_900547005.1). Classification (GTDB taxonomy): domain Bacteria; phylum Bacteroidota; class Bacteroidia; order Bacteroidales; family Bacteroidaceae; genus Prevotella. The sequence goes on along the minus strand of URER01000002.1, from coordinate 55,781 downwards.
ATCTCCGTCTTCTGCAGCTTTCTTGTATAACTCTGCAGCCTCCTCAAACTTGTTCTCTAAACGCAATTTATCTGCTTTCTCGCTATCACTTTGACAGGAGACAAACAATAATGCGGATAATAATAGTACTAATTGTAACTTTCTCATATTATAAAAAGATATTAATCTATATTCCAATAGGCGGTAGGATCTCCTTCAAAAATTGTGTCGATGTCATCATCACTGTATCCCATTACATCTTGTGCATAAGAACCTGAGTATTTTTCATATGTATCTTCTTCATAATTGTACGAATCATAATCGTATAATTCTGTTTCTTCATCGTCATAATTATTTGTAAATTCATCGTTTTCTTCTGTATCTATTACGTCATGGATATGTATATGACAGCCAAAACTTTCTGTTATTATAAATGATGGAAACATCTCTTTTATTTGTTGTAGAACTTTTGTACTTATACTGAAGTTATCGATGTTGTTTATGCACCAATATAAATATGTTGGGTTGGTAAGCAATACTTCAAAAAGATTTTTGCCGTAATGCTTACCGAATGAAAAAACATCAAAGATATCATTAAATTGATATAATTTATTTGCCATTTCCTACTCCTGAAAGGATTATTACTTTTAGTTAAGCACTAAATACTAAACGGGTTTGATAGTGTTCTTACCAAGTCGTCATCTCTGAAAACCGCATAATTTGGTTTGCCAGTCTTTTCATTAATATACGCACACAGACATAAGAACGAATTAGCTATAATTTTGTCATTTGAATATCTATATGTAAATTCTTTATCATCTTTATTTGGTTTATAGTAGATATAACCGTCCTCTCCCTTGTGGCAATTGCATGATGGGTCTTTTGTCGCACGTTTTATAATTTTAGTTGCGATACTGGAATCCTTGTATGTATTATATTTATTAATATCATCATATTCTACAGCTGTTGAAATAGCCAATACTTTGCACTTATTTTCTACCTTATATTCAAATTCGTTATCATTATTGAGTAAAGTGGTACAACTGGTTACACTATCCATGACATGATGATAACTTCCACCTTTAAAACATACAAAATTTGAAGCCACAATAATGTCACTATTCATGTTTATATCAACAGGTCTTTTATTATAGTATGGTATAAAACCAACTAAACTCATGTCTTTGTTGAATGTAATGGAATGGACTTCGCCTTTTGCTTCTTGATGCCCTTCTTTCTCTAACAAACTCTTGATTGTAGATTTTAATAATTCATTGTTCATAATCATATAATTTTAATCCTTTTTGCGACACTCGGCAAAAAGAAAGGTGCGAGCTTTGTTCTTGCTGCTACTTCGAGGTATCGCCAAACACCCATAATCATACAACAAGGAAGCCCACACCATACGGTGCAAGCATTCACTTTACTGCTGATGATTATTTCTCTATTTTGGCGAATTTCGAAGTACATCAAGTAAAAGTAAACACTTTCTTTTATCTTATGTCTATGTTAACTGTTTATGTCATAATATACATTTAAATTATTTTGTTTATGTCTGCAAAGATAAGGAAAATCCTGCAATGTTGTTTCGATAAGCTGAAAAAATATTATGATTCTCATGTCCGCAAGCCTTGCGGATAGCATTTTATTTGGTCGGTTCGAACTTTTGAAGTATTTTTGCTGCAAGATTTCGAGAATCGCCAAATATCTTGATCTTACACAGGGAACCCTTTAATAACATTTAAAGCATGGGCTATAAAATACAGAAAGTCAAGCTGAAATTGAAGAAACTGCCCTTCTATGTCTCTTGGGGGGACTTCATCATAATAGATGGAATGGGATATGATTTCGTCAATCGTTGTGTTGCGGAAAATATAAATGAGATAGAAAATCTCCGACCTAAACCTTTAGACGGAGAGGATGTAAACAAGTTGATCCCTTTATCTTTGTTTGGAAAAAGAATTGCAGACAATATAGAAGCCTTCAGATATATTGCACCTAATTTATCTCCAGAGACATTTCTGCAATTCCGAGATGAAAACGCAATACTCGATTATATTATTGCACCACACATAACACGTATTCCACCGTGCATAATCTACCGAGATAATTCCATATATAAAGGGTTTTTCTTTGTTTTTGATTCTAAGGAAGACTTGATACCGCTTTTCAAGGACTTGTTTCAGCGTATAGATGATGTACTTAAAATTTCAGAGATTGTAGATCCGTTTTCATGTCGATACCCGGAAAGGGATATTCCGATACCGTTTGAAGAACTGGTATGCCAGGCGGAAAAGCTCTATGACGAAGAATCGGTGAAGCTTATGCGTGACGTACACGAGAAGGTGGAGCGTATGCGCAAACACGGTATCGAACAATGGATGCTGGAAAAGTTGATAGAACCACAATTGGAACTAAGCAGGCTGATTGTCACTAAAGACATGAGGATAATGTTGCCAGAGTTCGGTAATATGGAAATCAAGATGGAACCATTGGTAAAGACTGTGTATATTCTTTTCCTTCTCCACCCAAATGGCATCAACTTTAAGGATTTGCCAGACTATGAGGACGAAGCCATGATGATTTATGACATAATAATGTGTTGCTCGAAAGACAAAAGGAAACGCAAGTTTATTCTTGAATACTCCTATGTGAAATTACGTAAGAGCATACAGGACGTAACCAATCCTTGTTCTAATTCAATTAATGAAAAGTGTGCACGCATACGCTCGGCTTTTCTCTCACATTTTTCAGAAGGCCTTGCGAGGAACTATTTCATAACAGGAAATCGTGGAATGCCTAAGAAGATTGTCCTTGATCGTAAGATGGTGGTTTGGGATTGCTTTTCAGAATTCTGCACAGAGGATGATTTTGGACTTAAGTTGTGGAATCTTATGGTAAAAAGCGGATTGGCGTAAGAAGAATCTTCTCATTCCGATATTCATTTATTGTTCAACAAAATGCTTTTTGCAGTTCTATAAGCAATGTATGACGAACAAATATACAATTCAGGGACATTCCAAATAGAACGTCCCTGAATAATCTGCCACATACCGTAGCCGTATCTTTCACATCGGCACATCGGCCGATACTCGTTTATTTATTCACCTGGAACTTAGTGCAGCCATCCTTGAAGAATGCGTTAATCTGCTTTGCAGCAGCAATACCGGCATTGATATTGGCCTCAGCAGTCTGCGCACCCATCTTCTTCGGAGTTGAGAAATAGCGTCCCTCGAACTTCGCGAAGTCTGCATCAGCATCAGGTTTGATGTCTGTAATGTACTTCAAGTCGGCACGCTCCTCAAGCAGTTTCAGGAGTTCAGGCTCGTTGATAACCTCTTTGCGGGCCGTATTAACAACGATTCCGCCCTTCTTCATCTTGTTTACAAGAGCATAGTTGATGCTCTGCTTTGTCTCAGGAGTAGCCGGAATATGCAATGATACGACATCACACTGCTCAAAAAGGGCATCCTGAGAATCTACCGCATGAACACCGGCTGCCTCGATAGCGTCTTTCGGGCAGAAGGCATCAAACGCGTATACATCCATTCCGAAGCCTGCTGCGATACGTGCAACATTACGTCCAACGTTTCCAAAAGCAAGAATACCGAGTTTCTTTCCCATCAGTTCAGACCCAGCCTTGCCGTTGTAGAAATTGCGGACTGCAAAAACCAACATACCGAATACAAGCTCTGCCACCGCATTTGAGTTCTGTCCCGGTGTATTCTCTGCCACTACATTATGTGCTGTAGCTGCCGCGAGGTCGATATTGTCATAACCTGCACCAGCACGAACAACGATTTTCAATTGCTTTGCTGCGTCAAGAACTTCTGCATCAACCTTATCAGAACGGATGATAAGCGCATCCACATCTTTCACAGCATCAAGCAACTGTGCCTTTTCTGTATATTTCTCAAGCAAAACAAGTTCATTGCCGGCACCCTCTACCTCTGCTTTGATACCCTCGACAGCCGCAGCCGCAAAAGGTTTCTCTGTTGCTACTAATACTTTCATATTAATTATATAATGATAAGTTTATAGTATTTATATCACATTTATATTATTAATGCTGAGCTTCAAAATCCTTCATTGCTGTAATGAGAGCCTGAACGCCCTCTACAGTCTGAGCATTGTAGCAGCTTGCACGGAAACCGCCAACAGAACGGTGTCCCTTAATACCGACCATACCGCGCTCAGTTGCAAACTCCATGAATGGTTTCTCCAATTCAGCGTATTCATCGTTCATAACAAAACAGATGTTCATAACTGAACGATCTTCCTCCTTAACAGTTCCACGGAACAGTTTGTTGCGGTCAATTTCTGAATAAAGCATATCTGCGCGTTCCAAAGCACGCTTATCCATAGCCTCGACACCGCCCTGTTTCTTTATCCAACGGAGATTCTCCAAAGCAGAATAGATAGGAACAACTGGAGGAGTATTAAACATTGAGCCTTTCTCCACGTGCGTACGATAGTCGAGCATCGTAGGAATCTCACGTGGAGCCTTGCCCAGCTTATCATCCTTTACGATGATAACTGTAACACCGGCCATGGCAAGATTCTTCTGTGCTCCAGCATAGATGCAGTCATATTTAGAAACATCTACCGGACGGCTGAATATATCAGAAGACATATCAGCAATCAATGGCACACATACATCCAAATCTTTGCGGATTTCTGTACCATATATTGTATTATTTGTAGTGATGTGCAAATAGTCAACATCCGACGGACAAGCCCAATCCTTTGGAATATAAGTATAATTTGCCTCAGCTGAAGAAGCTACTTCTACGACCTCTCCAAAATGCTTTGCTTCCTTAAGAGCTTTCTTTGCCCAAGTACCGGTATTGAGATAAGCAGCTTTCTTAATAAGGAAGTTACACGGAATCTGGCAGAACTGCAATGACGCACCACCACCGAGGAAAATTACAGAATAGCCTTCCGGTATGTTAAGTAGCTCTTTAATCAGAGCAACAGCTTCATCTACAACCGGCTGAAAGTCCTTAGCACGATGGCTTATTTCCATCAAAGAGAGACCAGAACCATTGAAATCCAAAATCTGCTTTGCCGTATTCTCAATTACTTCTCGTGGAAGCATCGATGGACCGGCATTAAAATTATACTTTTTCATCTGTTGTTATTTAAATTATATTAAACTCTAATGTATTGTCATTTACGAATGCGAAATTACGCTTTTTATTTCAATTAGACAAATATTTGAACACAATTTTGCCAAAGTAACACTTTTACAAATCTATACTTATCTAAATATACAAAATAAATGTCATCTCACTTTCTCTACGACCGTCTTAATACCTTTTATCTTCTCTCCGGCAGTCTGCTTTATAACAGTATTGAGTTTTGTACGCGATATTGCAACGTAAGAATAGCGTTCTTGCACGTCAATCCTACCGATTTCCAAAACATCAAGTCCTCCTTTCTTACAAAGGAATCCGACTATATCGCCCTTGCTGATTTTGTCTTTCTTCCCTTTCCCTATATAGATTGTTACCATACGGGGCAATGCCGGCTTGGGAAGAACGGCAGGAATATTATATGTTTCTGGTTTATCCTTGACATATTCAGGAATATTCTCTTCCGGTCCAAGAATGAAAAAGGTCTTTCCTGTTGCATCCCAACGCGCGGTACGCCCTACCCTATGTATGTAATTGTCTTGCTTTTCCGGCAGATGATAATGTATTATATTGTCTATATCTGGAATGTTAAGTCCTCTACTTGCAAGGTCTGTACTCACAAATATATTAGAGCTACCATTCGAGAACTTATACAAAGCAGCTTCACGTTCTTTCTGTTCCATTCCTCCATGAAAACTGCTGACGTAAAAACCGTTATTTGTAAGATAGTCTGCTGTACGCTCCACAGCATCACGGTAGTTCAGAAAAACTATCGAACTTCCTGAGCCGAGACTAAGAAGCAGGTCATTGAGCGTCTCCAACTTGTCATTTATAGGGCTCAACACCTTATATATATTCACTCGTTCTGATATTTGCTCTTCATCAGAAGTATAGTCAACCGTCAACGTCCGGCCCATATTCAGGAAGTGAGGAACGGACTCCGAGTTGGTTGCAGACAACAAAACCCGCCTTTCTATGGCCGGCAAATTATTTACCACACGAATCATTTCCTCATGGAATCCCATTTCAAGACACTTGTCGAACTCGTCCAGAATTAACCATTTCACAGTTCTGGCATCGATGTTATTCTTGTCAAGATGGTCATTGATGCGTCCCGGAGTAGCAAAAACGATTTGTGGCATCACCTTTTTCAGTTCTCTGTGCTCATCCATTGCCGGCCGTCCACCATAAAGACTTAGAGACCGAATGCCGCAACCAATATCTTTCAAGACTTCCGAGGATTGTAATGCAAGCTCTCTCCCCGGCACAAGTACCACGGCTTGAACAGCACTCGACTGCGGGTCGAGCCTTTGAATCAAGGGCAACAAATAAGCCAAAGTCTTTCCGCTTCCGGTTGGCGATACCACCATAACATCCTTTTTGCTATGCAAGAGCGCATCAGCAACTTCCTTTTGCATTTCGCTAAGTTGCTCTATTCCGAGCTTATCTATGATTGTTTCGATATTCATTCTTTATCTTATCTATTTCATCAAATTCCTTACCCATATTCAAATTGAGGTATATCGTATATAACGGCGATACCCATTGTGCTTTTTGTTCTGGTGCAAGCAAACGATATTTCTCCAAAAAAGGCAGGCTTTCCTTATACAACGTCATTATCCTCTTACGTTTATCGCGCGACTTCTGTTGTACCTTGTCAAGTTCTATCGCTTGGTTGAAGTATGCCAAACCTATATTGTAATATGCCTCTGCCAACGAATCATCTTTCTCAATAAGTTTTTGGCAAAGTTTTATACACTCATCATAATGCCCGGTATTGAGCAATATCGTACTTTTCGCATATTGGAACATTATATTTGTAGAATCGGCTTCCAAAGCCTTATCGGCGATGTTCAATGCGGAATCGAGTCTATTCTCACTCTGATAATAATCCATAAGACGCGGGAAGAAGAACGGGAATGTCGGATATTTATCGAAACCAGACTTCAAAGTTTCAATATATTCTTTCTTCATCTGTTTCATGTCGTAGGCTTCCGCAAGATATTGAAGTACAAACTCATAGTGTTTTATATCCCTTTCTGCAAGAGTCTTATATCTCAAGACAACATCGGGAGCATTTAGTTTAATACCTGAATACATTGTCCAACGGGCAGCGTATGGCAATAATGTGTCTGTCGTAGCATACTGATATTTCTCAAACAACGGATGATTGGCACATTCCATATATTCCTCCATAAACGCCATCGATTGCTTATAGTCTTTTTTATTAAGGAAAAACACGCCACCCAAATAGAGGTTTGTACGTATTTTATTCAATAATACCGAATGACTTTCACGGAATTTAGGGTCTATCTTACCTTTTTTGTTTGGAAGAACGTCTATTGAATCGTATGCCTCCATCGTATCAAACATCCTTTTGGTGATATTGAACAATTGGGACATATCATATTCCTGCTTCAAATACAACTTCTCATTGCCTTGTTCATACTGGGCAACAAGGGAGTTTATAAGCGTTATCCATATTTTATGATTATTTCTATTAAGCGAATCCTCCAGCAAAATGCGCATTGATTTCTCTGCTTTCTCCAAATCCTTCTTGCTCTTCACCCATTCCCGGGCCTGAGCAATTTGCTTCTTTTGTGCGCTCATGCTCAAAGGAAGTGCCCATACGAACAATATTATTAACAATATCTTTAGTCCTGAAAATCTCATCATATTCTGTCAGTTACTCTTTGAATCCTGTAACAAGTGGCTTCAATTCTTCTAACTTTATCTTTTCTCCCAATACGGTATAAACCATATAAAGAGGCGTTACCCAATCGACCTTCTTGCGATGCGGGTCTTTCACCCTTACCCTTTCAAAGTAATTGCGCGCCTCGGCAAATACTTGTTTTATTTTAGTCTCATCTTCTTTCGACAACGTTCCCTGTTGTTTTTTTAGGTCCTCACTCATTTCTAAGGCCTTATTATTCAAGCAAACACCTATATTATATATAACAGGAACTTCTCCTGGAACAATTTCGTCTGAATGTTTATAAGCGTCTATCGCCTCATCCCAACGTTGCGCCTGCATGGCTATCTCGCCTTTCAATATCCATGGGATAGAATTATCCGGATTGTGTTCCAACTCTTTATCCACGAAATACTCTAACTTATGACGCTGCGACGGACGACTATAAAATTTCATAAGCCATGCGAAATATGTCTCATTGGTCGGTTCTGTCTCATAAAGACGGGTTATTACAGCAAGATATTTGGCAGAATCCTGCGCAGTTATCATTCTGGCATACATACATTGGGCTTTTACCTCAGCCCCTTTTTGCGCAGACTCATCATAACGCAAGGCTATATCGGCATATCTGTCAGCCTCCTTGTAATTAAGTTTGTCCAAATTGATTCTGGCAATATGAGCTGAGGCAACACCCGTATAATCTTTCACCTCCATACTCTGACAGTTCCCTTCCTTCACCTTAATACAGAGTTTCAGGGCATCAAGAGCTTCAACATAGTTGCGGGAATGCTTATACATATACATACCGGCCGTTACGAGCTTATCTCCCAAGTATCTGAGTCTGGTAATGTTTGCTTTCTCAAATCGCATCTTAACGACACCCTTACGGTTAGGCATCCGGTCATATTCATCACACTTCAGTGAACATTCCACACCTGTTACGATAGCCCGACAGATAGCGAGCGAATCCCTAATCGTATGGTTGGAAACGATTTTCATAGCAGCCTCCGCACGCCGGTTCATGTCTTCCGCGACCTTGCGTGCGTCTGTATTATCAGCTCCCGCTATCATGGAAAAGGCCAATAATAATACCGAAAGTATATTTCTCTGATAATTCAAGCTCCCGTCCTAAATTGAAAATGCAGCAGACAATAAGCCTACAAAAGGCTATTATCCACTGCATTTATATTTATTGATTACTGAACACCAGCATCAGCAGCAGCCGACTGTGTAACCGGATCGTCCGCGCCGTTTACGAAGTAGTAGCATCCGTATAGAGAATAAGCCCAATTAGACTTAAACTCCTTCATTATATCAAGATCTTTAGCAGCCTTGAGATAGTCAATAGCCTTGTTATAAACTGCATCGAACTGTTGCTTTACAACCGGAGTGAGTACTCCCTTATACTCTCCGACCTTGTCCTGAGCCTTATAGAAATAGCACTGGCCAATAGCAGAATTAAGGATTATACGGGTGTTATCGTCCTTTGCCTGAGGCAAAGCCTTTACCAAACAGTCGATAGCTGTATCATATTCCTTCTTCTGACTTGCGATCTGCCCCTTCATAGTAAGAGCAGAATAGTTATTGGGATCTGCTGCAAGTCTTGCATCAATCATTGCATCCGCCTTTGAGCCCTGCCCCATAAGGCTATACATATTAGCAAGATTCAGGAACACAGCTTCGTTGTTTGCATCTGCCGCATACATTCCTTCCAACTTATTCACGTAAGCAACAGAATCCTCGTGGTTCTTCAACTGTGCCTGAAGAATCTGCAATTGCAGAGTCTTTGCATCATTGCTTCTTTCTTTATCTGCTGCTGCAAGAACTACATACTTCTCTGCTTTTGCGAAATCCTTGTTCTGATAAGCATAGATAGTAGCATAATATGCAATGTTTGCAAGATTTTCATCAGCCTTCTTCACGCCTGCGAAAAGTGGATTCTCGTATGTGTCAACATAATCTGCGAGGAACTTATACGCGTTGGCATCATCCTTCTTGTTCTGATAGAAAATACCTCCATTAATCAACTGGCCACGAAGTGGATAGAGGCGATTGGCATTCGCGTCTGCAAACTTTGGCTTAACCTTTCCTTTGGCATTAGGAAGCTGGTCGTACTTATTGCATTCGAAGGCTGCTGTCATGGCATTGCTCACAGCCTGATACAAACCGTTCTCGTCAACAGGCTTGTTGCCTTCCTTGCCCATTTGCTGGTTTGTCTGGTTCTCAATCTGAACAGCCTGCTCGGCATTCACTTTGTCCAATGCGAGATCTACGAGTTTATTATAGGCTTTTGCTTTCTCCTCGTCATTCGCAAGTTGACCCAAAGAAGACTTTACGAGCTGCTCAGCCTCGGCATAAGTCTTGGCTTTGAGTATTGTCTTCAAGACGTCGCTGTCTCCAGCAAAAGCGGCTGACGTACTGAGTATCATCAATGCCGCAATCATAAGTTTTTTCATTTCACTATATTTTTAAAGGTTTATTTTTAGGTTATTCAAACTCAACAATTGTGTTGTCATCACTTTCATTGTCAGTTTGTTCCGTTTCATTCTGTATATTCTCTTCGGATGTAGCACCTGATGTCATAACTTCGGTATTCACATTCTGTTGCATACGGTTCTCTTCTTCTACCTGTGCTTCCAGCTCGCTGCTCATCACCTTACATACGCTTGCGATAACATCATTCTTCTTCGTGAGATTTATCAGGCGCACGCCCTGCGTCGCACGCCCCATCACACGACATTCCGACACTGCAAGACGAATGGCAATGCCACTCTTATTTATTATCATGAGGTCATTCTGGTCGGTAACATTCTTTATGGCAACCAACCTTCCGGTCTTCTCTGTGATATTCAGAGTCTTCACTCCCTTACCGCCACGGTTAGTCTTTCGATAATCTTCCACCTCCGAACGCTTGCCATAACCATTTTCACTGACAACCATAACACTTTCCGTCTCCGCATCATTGACGACTATCATACCGACAACTTCATCGTCGCCCTCATCAAGACGCATTCCACGCACACCGGTAGAAACACGTCCCATCGTGCGTATAGTATTCTCATCGAAACGACAAGCGCGACCGTTACGGTCTGCCATGATAAGTTCATTATGGCCGTTTGTCAATCTTACGTCTACTACCTCATCGCCTTCATTGATGTTTATCGCTATGACACCGTTTGTACGAGGACGTGAATATGCTTCGAGACACGTCTTCTTCACGATACCCCGCTTTGTCGCAAAGATTACATAGTGAGAATTAAGGAATTCTTCATCATTAAGACCGCGCAGACGCAGGCAAGCATTTACGGAATCATCAGGCTCTATATTGAGCATATTCTGAATTGCGCGCCCCTTAGAATTGCGGTCACCGTCAGGTATTTCGTAACACTTCAACCAATAGCAACGCCCCTTCTTCGTAAAGAACAACATTGTCTGGTGCATTGTTGCCGGATATATATATTCGGTGAAGTCGTTATCACGTGTACGTGCTCCCTTTGCTCCAACACCACCACGAGCCTGCTCGCGGAACTCACTAAGCGGAGTACGCTTGATATATCCCAAATGGCTGATGGTTATGACAACCGGGTCATTGGGATAGAAGTCTTCGGCATTAAACTCGTGTTCGTCCGGGATTATCTCTGTACGACGCTCATCGCCATACTTATCCTTAACCTCAAGAAGTTCATCTTTCATCACCTTCTTGCACAGTTCCGGATCATCGAGAATATTCTGCAAGTAAGCAATCTGACGTTCCAGTTCCTCGTATTCAGCGTGCAACTGTTCCATGCGCAGCCCCGTGAGCTGTGACAATCGCATATCAACTATAGCCTTCGACTGCAATTCATCAAGCTCAAATCTGCTCTCCAAGTTCCTCTGAGCCTCCGTCGGAGTCTTGCTCTGTCTAATAATATGAACGACCTCGTCAATATTATCGCAGGCAATAATCAGTCCTTCGAGGATATGAGCACGGTCTTGAGCCTTCTTCAATTCAAACTTTGTACGGCGAATCGTAACATCATGACGATGGTCTACGAAATATTTGATGCACTCATTCAGAGAAAGCAACTTCGGTCGCAACTGTAACGGATTGGCTGGATTTGGAACAAGAGCGATATTGTTTACAGAGAAAGAGCTCTGCAAAGCAGTCATCTTAAACAGTTTATTGAGAATTACATTGGCATTGGCATCGCGCTTTATGTCAACAACAATGCGCATACCCTGCCTGCCGGTCTCATCGTTCACATTAGAGATTCCGTCAATCTTACCTTCCTTCACCAATTCAGCTATATACTCAATGAGCTGCTGTTTGTTCACGCCGTAAGGAATCTCGGTAACGACAATTTTGTCGTGAGTCTCGCCACTTTCGATTTCTGCCTTAGCACGCATGACGATGCGCCCACGTCCGGTCTCGTATGCGTCTTTCACACCCTGCAAACCGTAAATATACGCACCCGTAGGAAAGTCCGGAGCTGGTATATATTGCATCATCTCCTCTGTCGTTATCTCCGGATTGTCGATAAAGGCACAGCATCCGTCTATTACTTCATTCAAATTGTGCGTAGGCATATTCGTAGCCATACCAACTGCGATACCATTTCCACCATTCACAAGCAGGTTTGGAACCTTTGTTGGCATGACGCTCGGCTCTTGCAAGGTATCATCGAAGTTATTTGTCATTATCACGGTGTCCTTTTCCAAGTCGTCCATGATATGCTCACCCATCTTTGAGAGTCGGCACTCGGTGTAACGCATCGCAGCAGGAGAGTCTCCATCCACCGAACCAAAGTTTCCTTGTCCGTCCACAAGTTTGTAACGCATATTCCATTCTTGGCCCATACGTACAAGTGCGCCGTAGACAGAAGAGTCGCCATGCGGGTGATACTTACCCAAAACTTCTCCTACAACACGGGCACATTTCTTATATGGATTATTGCTTGTATTTCCGATACCGAGCATACCATAGAGTATGCGGCGATGTACAGGCTTAAATCCGTCACGTACATCAGGAAGAGCACGAGCAACGATTACCGACATTGAATAGTCGATATACGATGATTTCATCTCTTCCTCAATATTAATTTTTAGAATTCTGTCTTGATCAATTGTCTGATTCTCGTCCATTATTGAGTTATTTTATTCTTGTTTTCTTAATATTTTATATTCAACTACTTTTTATCTGAAAATCAACGAAAACGGCATTTATTTTCCATCTAAGCCGTTTGCCATATTTTTTCAAGGTGTAAAATTACTACTTTTTTCTCACATAAAAAACGTTTACAACGAAAATATTGCGTTTTTAAGGGATTTTATTATTGATGAAAGTTATAAGCATAAGCAACTCTGGAAACTGTTAAGATTCTCCGAATATCCTTCAGTGGCTACCTTGACAGCGTTCAGTGGCTACCTTAACTGTGTTCAGTGGCTACCTTAACGGCCTTGAGTGGCTACCTTAACAGCCTTGAGTGGCTACTTGAAGCATGGCGATTGCAGATAACGACAGATGAGACTGACGCTGGAACACTTATATCAATCAGAAGTGGTGACAGATGACAGATGCGACAGATGTTTTGCATAACATTTCTGCAATAAATAAAAATACCCATTCCTTTTAAGGAACACTATTTTTATTTTTCTCGCGTATTTTATAGAAAACATCTGTCGCATCTGTCATCTGTCACCAATATAAAGCGTGAGTCTACCCTTTCCGCTTTCCTTCATCTTCCGATAAAGGCTAAAGAAAAAGAAAAAAGGAACAAAAAAATTACCCTCCGATTCTCATCGAAGGGTAACAACAACACAAACACAAAACATCTATGCTTATAAAAATAAGGCATAGACGATATTTTCTACATTATTCCGTCTTCACGAAGTTTTAATTGCCACTTCCAGGCAGACAACAAAACATCTTCCAGTGGAGTGTCTGCGTGCCATCCAAGTACCTTATTGGCATGGTCAACATTTCCCCATACTTTTTCAATATCACCTTCACGGCGTGGAGCGTAGTTCCAATTTACTTTCACACCTGTGGCTTTCTCAAAGGCCTGAACAACTTCCAATGTTGACACACCTGTGCCTGTACCGATATTGAAATATTCTATCGGCTCTGTTTCTTTATCCAATACGCGAGCCATAGCTGCTACATGAGCCTTTGCCAAATCCACCACATAAATGTAGTCGCGGATGCAAGTGCCATCCGGGGTATTATAATCATTGCCAAAGATTTTGAGTTCCTTGCGCACGCCAATAGCAGTTTGGGTAACGAAAGGTATCAGATTCATCGGCACGCCATTGGGCAATTCGCCGATATTAGTTGACGGATGTGCTCCTATCGGGTTAAAATAGCGCAATATAATAGACTTGATGTTAGCACCACTATGAATGTAATCGCTGATTATCTCTTCGTTAATCTGCTTGGTATTTCCGTATGGGCTGAGTGCTTTCTGTATCGGGGCTTTTTCTGTAACAGGCAGATTCTCCGGTGTTGGCTGTCCATAAACAGTGCAACTTGACGAGAATATAATTCCCTTCACATTGTACTTAGGCATCAATTCCAAGAGGTTTACAAGTGAAACGATATTATTGCGATAATAAAGAAGAGGTTTCTCTACGCTCTCGCCCACAGCCTTTGATGCGGCGAAATGGATAATACCTTCTATTTTCGGATACTTACGAAAAACCGCTTCTGTGGCTTCTAAATCGCGAAGGTCTACATTCTCAAACGCAGGACGAACGCCTGTAATCTTCTCAATACCATCAAGTACTTCGATTTTAGAATTGGAAAGGTTATCAACGATAACCACCTCATATCCAGCCTGCTGAAGTTCTACGGTTGTGTGTGAACCGATAAAGCCGGTTCCTCCTGTTACTAAAATTGTTTGCTTCATATTAGTGTTGATATTAAGTTTATATGCAAAAGCACAAAATACATTGAACAAACGGAAATATTCGGATATTGTTGTGTATCTATAATAGATTTTCCGTGTTCAATGTATTTTGTACTTAACTGACTAATCCAATCCGAAAAGTTGGCTTAATCCTCCTTCAAGGCCACTGAATCCCATAAAAGAGAGTGCAAGCAGTCCGGCCGTTACCAACACGATGCTCATTCCCTGCATTCCTTTAGGAATCTTTACCATAGCCAGTTGCTCGCGTATTCCGGCGAACACGACCAATGCCAATCCAAATCCGATTGCAGTTGAGAAGGCATAGACAACGCTCTTCATCAATGTAAAATCTTTCTGGATAACAAGAATAGCCACACCAAGCACCGCACAGTTTGTTGTAATAAGCGGAAGGAAGATTCCAAGAGCCTGATATAAAGCGGGGGAAACTTTCTTCAAGATAATCTCCACCATCTGCACAAGTGCCGCAATAACAAGGATAAAGACTATTGTCTGAAGATATTGCAATCCGAAAGGATTAAGAACATTCATCTGTACGATGTATGTTACAATGGTTGCAAGCGTCATAACGAATGCAACTGCCGCCGACATTCCTAAAGAGGTATTTACTTTCTGCGACACTCCGAGGAACGGACATATTCCGAGAAACTGCGACAACACGATGTTGTTGACGAAGATTGCCGATATAAATATAAGTATATATTCCATAAATTATCAAGTTGATTATTATACTTTATTATTACATGAGCCTATGCCCTTAACTTATTCACAATGGCTACAAGGAAGCCAAGTGTAATGAATGCTCCCGGAGGAAGTACAAAGAGTAACATATTGAGGGATTCCGGCAGAAGTGTGATTCCGAATACGGAACCGGCTCCGAGTATCTCACGCACGACACCAAGTGCCGTAAGACCGATTGTGAAACCTAAGCCAATACCAATACCGTCAAAGATACTTTCTATTGGTCCATTCTTACAAGCAAAAGCCTCAGCACGACCAAGAATGATACAGTTCACAACGATAAGCGGGATAAACAATCCAAGCGTTGCATAGATTCCCGGTACAAATGCCTGCATAACCATTTGAAGTATTGTCACGAATGAAGCTATGACAACAACAAAGACCGGTATGCGTACCATATCAGGAGTCAGTTTCTTGATAAGTGATATTACAAGATTAGAACAGATAAGCACGAACATGGTAGCCAATCCCATAGACATACCATTGATGGCACTTGTCGTTGTCGCGAGTGTCGGACACATTCCAAGCATAAGGACGAATGTAGGGTTTTCCTTTATTACGCCATTAAGCAATATTTTTATATAATTCATATTGTCTTCAATTTATGATTTGATGATTATCTTATTCTATTTAGCAGGCTGCTGCTTGGTTGCTCCTGTTGCCGCATCCGTTGCCGACTTTGACTTATAAGCTATATAGGCCTGATTAACAGCAAGCAGGAATGCTCGACTGGTGATGGTTGACGCTGTTATGGCATCGATATCTCCACCGTCCTTAGATACGATGAGCGGTTTCTCTGGATTCTTACCAATAACATTGCCCTTGCCGTCTTTTTGGAACCACTTATCTGCTTTTGCTCCAAGTCCCGGCGTCTCTGCGTGTTCAAGGATAGTATAGCCGAGGATGTTTCCTTCAGGAGTGAACCCTACAAGAACTTTCAGATTACCTCCGAAACCTCCTGTCGTACTCTCGACTGCCGCGCCAAGATAATTGCCTTTTGCATCTTCTGTCTGATAAACGACAAAAGCTATTTCTTTGCCGTTCTTATCCGTCTGCTTCACAGAATCTGTCTTGCTGACAACAAGGTCGCCGCCTCCCATTACGGATTTGATACCATCGGCAAGTGTCTTTTCTTTTTGCTCGTTTATAGGACCGGTTGTTACATGATTAACATAGGCAAGAATGCTACCGGTGATGACAGCTACGCCAACAAGTACGAGCACCATATTTGTAATTGATGATTTCAGTTTTTCCATTTCTTATCCTCCATTACTTTTTTGCCGGCACTTCACCGAAACGTTTTGGTTTCACATAAGTGTTAATAAGAGGTGTGAACGCATTCATTATAAGAATGGCGAATGACATTCCCTCAGGATAGCTACCCCAATTACGAATAACAATGGTCAAAAGACCGATTGCTACGCCGTAGATAAGCTGCCCTTTGGCTGTCATCGGGGATGTAACGTAATCTGTAGCCATGAATATAGCACCAAGCATCAGACCGCCACTGAGGATTTCCAGAACAGGATTAGCATATACTGGATTGCAAAGATTCATTATTCCACTGAATACGAATACTGTTCCAAGTATAGCGACAGGTATATGCCACGTGATAATCTTCCTCCAAAGCATATATGCAAGACCGAGGAGCAGTGCCAAAGCGCATACCTCTCCGATTGTTCCGGCACCAAAGGCGTTGCCCGGATTACCCAGCAACAGATCTATTGAACTTGGCAACTTGTCGAGCACACTTGCGTCGCCGGTCTTTATAGCATCTTTCATCACAGCAAGCGGAGTCGCTCCTGTGGTTGCATCAGCATAACTTGCGAGCTGTCCGGCAACAGGCCATGAAGTCATCTGCGCAGGAAAACTTACAAGGAGGAAGCAACGGCCGACAAGTGCCGGATTGAAAGGATTGCAACCAAGACCACCAAACGTCATCTTACCGATTCCAATAGCAACAAGAGCACCGATAATGATAATCCAAACCGGAAGATTGGACGGAAGATTCATACCAAGCAACAAGCCAGTAACAATAGCGGAACCATCTGTTAGTGAAGGTTGGCGATTGAGAATATATTTTGATATTGCCCACTCAAAGAATAAGCAGGCTGCCACACTGGTAAGGCAAATAACCGCTGAGCCGAGTCCGAAATAATAAAAAGACACGAGCAAAGCAGGAAGAAGTGCTATAACCACACCGTACATATTCTTCTCAACGGAGTCTGTACCATGCGCATGTGGCGAAAGTGATACTATTAATTTTCCCATTTTTGTTTAATTCTAATTTGAAGATTCTACTCTATTTCTCTTCTTATTTCTTATTTGCTGCGGCACGAGCCTTAATTATACCCATGACGGCTCCCTTTCCTAACAGGATATTGTCGAGGATTGGACGATGCGAAGGACAGGTAAACTGGCAAGAACCACATGAGATACAAGATACAATGCCCTCATTCTCAACACGTTCCCAATCGTGCATTGCCGAAGCTGTTGCAAGCAAATATGGCTCAAGTCCCATAGGACACGCACTTACACACTTAGCACAGCGAATACAGGGTTGTGCTTCCTTGCGACGAGCTTCATCGCCTGAGATAACAGTTATCGAGTTTGTTCCTTTGCAAACAGGAACATCAAGGGAAGATACCGACTTACCCATCATTGGACCGCCGGCAAGTACTTTATTATCGCCTTCAGGGATACCGCCACACGCATCAATCATTTGACCGAATGTTGTTCCCATACGAACGAGGAAGTTGCCCGGATTCTTTACGAGTTTACCCGTTACTGTAGTATAGCGTTCAAAAAGAGGTTTACGCTTCATTACCGCTTCATAAACGGCGAAAGCTGTACCTACATTCTGAACTATAGCACCGACATTAACCGGTATTGCCGGAGGTGCAGGCACCTGACGACGTATTACTGCATCTACGAGCTGCTTCTCACCACCTTGCGGATATTTCTTTGCCAACGGAACTATCTCGATATTCGGCATATCTGCTGTCTTCTGCTCAAGAAGTTCTATCGCAGCAGGCTTGTTATCCTCGATACCGATATAGCCTTTATCAACCTTAGCAGCTTTCATCAGCAACTTCAAGCCGACAAGTATCTCATCAGCGTGTTCCATCATCAGACGATAGTCTGAAGTGATATAAGGCTCACATTCCACGCCATTAATTATCACGCATTCAGCCTTTGCTGTTGGCGGAGGACATAATTTAATAAATGTTGGGAAACCCGCGCCACCCATACCGGTAACACCAGCAACTTTTATACGCTCTACAATTTCCTCAGGAGTAAGTTCCGGATGAGCCTCATAAGTTTCCAGTTTATCAGAACGGTCGATACTTTCTTCCCATTCATCGCCTTCCACATTGATAATTATCGCCGGCTTGCGATAACCGGTAGCATCAATAACGGAATCAATCTTGAACACCGTTCCCGATACAGAGCTATATATAGGAGCACTGACAAAGCCTCCGGCCTCTGCAATGAGCGTACCGACCTTCACCTTATCTCCTTTGGCAACAACAGGGTTGGCCGGAGCGCCAATGTGCTGGCTTAACGGGAATATCGCCTGCTTAGGAAGTTCTGCGACCTTTGTTACAGTCTCGGCCGTTATCTTATTTTCTTCAGGATGTACGCCTCCTATTCTGAAAGTTCTAAGTTTCATGCTTCAGCCTCCTTTTCTTTGTTATTTGAGTTTTCTGTACCTGCAGGAGTATCAACTTTTGGCTTACGCGGTGGGAAGTTAACTGCGACAATAGCATTTGTCGGGCATTCCTCTACGCACTTACGGCACAGACGACACTTATTGAAATCAATATAACTTACGTTATTCTCTATGGTTATTGCATCAAACTGGCAAACCTTCTGGCACTTACCGCATCCGATACAAGCCACCTCGCAAGCTTTCTTTGCCACAGCACCCTTGTCCTTATTGACACACTGCACATAGACACGACGGCCTTTCACGCCTTTCTTTCTCAACTCTATTATATGGCGCGGACAAGCCTTAACACAAGCGCCACAAGCCACACACTTCTCCTCGTCCACTTCCGGCAAGCCTGTTTCCGGATTCATGTGTATAGCATCAAACTGGCAAGCAGCCACACAGTCGCCACACCCAAGACAGCCGAAACCACATCCGGTCTCACCAGCACCTGTGGAATTCATTGCAAAGCAAGTACGCAATCCGCTATATTCTGCTATACGCGGACGATGTTCGCATGTGCCATTACAACGTACTACTGCCACTTTCGGGTCGGTATTGGCAACTGCCATACCCAACAAGTCGGCAACTTCACTCATCACTTGCTGTCCTCCTACCGGACAAAGCAAGCCCTCAAGAGAACCGGCATCGCAGGCTTTCACCAGCGCATCGGCCATACCGGAACATCCTGGGAAGCCACAACCTCCACAGTTTGCACCAGGCAACGCTTCAAGCACTTGTCCTATTCGAGGATCTTCTTCTACAGCAAATTTCTTGGCACATACATATAACACCACTGAAGCGACTAACGCAATGGCACCAAGTACAATTACTGCCCAAATCATAAAATCCATAATAATTAATTATTTGTTTGTTTTAGTGAATTATATTATTTGATTATTTTCGATAGTAAACGAAAGTTTTTTACGCAATCTGCCCCGACAGAAATACACACAAAGATAGTATGGCAACAAGGCACAAAGACTAATCAAGGCTGCAAGAGATTCCTTACCAGTAATATTCAATGTTATAAACAATGCCAATACCAATACAAGAAATGGTAATACGAATCCCACCAGCACGGCATTCATACCGACACGTTGAGAAATCATAACCACAACATTATCACCTCTCTTATATACCTCGGAGGCTTGAGAATCAAAGACATCTATAACCTTTTCTTTTTGTTCAGAGGCATTGCAATGGGACGCAATCTTACAAGATGCACAAGCCGAGGTCTGAACAATGCGCACTCTGACGCATCCATCTACCGCGGATTCCACTACACCTGAATGTCTTATGCTATTGTTCATGTTGTTTTTCTATGTTTTTGCCATCTCTACTTAGCAATTGCAAAAGTAATATTATTTTTTTAATTACAACTAATAAAGATAAGAAATATTTAATTGTTAACACAACTTATTCTGATTCTTCATCTTCTTCAAGTAACGGTATCAAGCCATTTATCCACATTTATGATAAAAAAACTACACATTTATTTTATAATTCCAATCTTTTCACTACCTTTGCTCTATATTATATGAAATCGGAAAACTATCCGGATTCATACCGGTTATGCAACTATAAACAAAAGACAAGGCATCATGAAAGTCAACGAACAAACTATCCAACAAATTAACCGCTTCACAAATAAAGTGGCTCAGAAATATCCAGCAAACGAAGAAACTTGTACCATGACGGATATACACGTGAGGGTTTCACAAGAAAGTGGAGATTTAATGGCATTCGATGACAACGATACGGAAATCACACGATGTGTCGTAGAAGAATGGATTGGCAATACCGATGCCGACTTCTACAAAGAGATAACCTGCATTCTGCGTAATGAGCTCACAAAACAGAAGGATATTATCGAGAATATGGGTATCCTGAAACCTTATAACTTCGTATTGGAAGATGATGACAAAGAAAACATCGCCGAATTATATGTCGCAGATGACGACACTATAATAATAGGTGGCGACATCATGGAAGGACTTGACAAGGACTTGGATTCTTTCCTTGAGAAATTGCTCAACGAATAATATAAAAGAAAGCAAGTATAACAAGAGTTTTGCAGGCAGTATTTTGCTCCCTTTTCTTGTTATACTTGCTTTCTTATTGCATACAACCAATTATTATAATTTCACTTTTTTCTTTACTCCTGCACTCTCATTACTCATACGGTCTACCGCAGTTACGACGAAAGTATAGCTCTCTACGCCACCGTTATATGGCAGTTTCAGCATGGTATCTGATGTTATCTTCACTATTTTCGAAGCATCATCAAGGTTTATCTTTTCTCCTTTCTTAAACTTATACACCACATACCTCACAGCCTCATCACTCCATTTTTTCGCTTTTGGTGCTTGCCAAAACAGAATCAATCCATCACTTGTCCATACAGGAGCTACCTTGCGGGGCTTCTTCGGTGCTTTATTATCAATAAAAGGCATGAGGGGTTGCAAAGCTGGAGTCTTCCAATACTTTTGTTGAAGTGCCGTACCATAATTACCAATATTATCAACCGCAGTCTTCGCATACCATAACACGGTTCCTTTCACGTTGGGCAGAGAATTATGCAATGCGTATTTTGCCGGTTGCTGATTCTGATTAGGATTACGCTTATCAGCATACTTCACGGTGCGTTCTATATCTTCTCCTATATACAGAGGGCGATTACCGGCATGGCTGTTCCACCACTTTATCAATTCTTCATAATCGGCAGCCTTGTTACCTATCTCCCAATACAACTGTGGCACGCAATAATCCACCCAGCCGTTATTCACCCATTTCAACACGTCGGCATACAAATCATCGTAATTCTGCAATCCTCTCGTATTGCTACCAACCATCGGAGCAGACTTCTTATTACGATAAATACCGAAAGGAGAAACACCGAATTTCACCCAGGGCTTCGTCTGGTGAATGGAATCTGAGAGCTGTTTTATAAACACATTCACATTGTCTCTACGCCAATCGCCAACAGAAGAGAATCCCGAACCATATTGCCGGTATTCTTTTCCATCAGGAATGGTAACGCCCGCAACCGGATACGGATAGAAATAATCATCAATATGCAAACCATCTATGTCATAACGGCGCACTATATCATCTACCACCTTACAGATATATTCCCTACATTCCGGATATGCAGGATTCAATAACAGCAAACCATCATACGCAAAAGTCAGCTCAGGATGTGCAACAGCAATATGATTTGCAGCCAACGAGGTCGTGCCTTTAGTCTTTGCGCGATAAGGATTTATCCAAGCGTGCAACTCCATTCCACGTGCATGACATTCATCTATCATCCATTGCAACGGGTCCCAATATGGGCTCGGAGCCACTCCTTGCTTGCCTGTAAGATACCTACTCCACGGCTCTATCTTACTTTCATACAGCGCATCACATTCCGGACGCACCTGAAAAATGATTGCGTTAACGCCATATTTTGCAAGTTTATCAAGTTGATACGACAGCGTTTTCTGCATATCGCGCATCGACAAGCCCTGGAATTGTCCATTGACACATTGAATCCACGCCCCACGGAATTCTCGTTTTGGAGTATTGGCATATATATTCGACGAGCATAAAATTGCGACAATTATCAATACCAATATGTTTCTCCACCTGTTACTTATCATCTTATTATTGATTATATATACATTTTACTTATTTATTTCTTCGCGCAGCATCACGGAATGCGTTTCTATGAAACCGGGCTTCCGCACGCAGCACATCATACAATTTCGATGCGGAAAGCACTTTCAAGAATTTTAGGTGATATGTTCGTTCTATCTGTTTCTTTTTCAGCTCGATATTATCCATATTAATAATAGCCGCACGACAAGCCGCTTCCGTGGTCGGTTTCTTATGATGATGTCCCATGCCTTTATGTAGTTTCATCTGCTTCTGCTTCATCTCATCATAAAGGGGGAAAAACCTATCGGCCTCATCTCGTGTCAGGTGAGCTTCCGCAATTATATATTTATGTAGCTCCGCCTTGAACTTTGCCGGATCAAATTTCTTGTTAGCATCAACCACACCTGTATATGCACAAAAAGCTATCAATAAAAATAATAATTTCTTCATACCTTATTTATATATCAAAAAAGGATTATACGTTATATAAATTATTCGTATGCAAGATACGAATACACATCATCGTTATCGAGCATCATATAATCAGCCATCTGCTCAAAAGAGCTGTTACTGCTGACGGCATCAGTCTTCAGTGATGTTGCGGTATAACTGTCTCCGTTTTGCACAAAGACCTCACTCAGCGCAATGCCGACACAAACAAGCAATACCGCAACGCTGGCTGCGATGGCAGCAATCAGCGTCCGCCTTCTTCCGCTATTTGCCTTCATAACGACTGTATTATCAGCATTCACGACATCCATTATTTTATCGTGTAAACCTGCGAAATAATTATCAGGCACCGTAAAAGGCCGTGTTTTCCCACAAGTCTTCTCTATAAAAAGTTCGTCCTTAATCATACCAAAATAACTTTATATCTTCTTAGACGCACATCTATCACAATGGTTTAATAAGTTTTACTCCTAATGTAGTCAGAAATCTTCTTTACGGCAATATGATACGAAGCCTTTAACGCCCCCTCGGTAGTATTAAGGAGTTTACTTATTTCCGAATATTTCATCTCATCATAATAACGCAAAGAGAACACTGTGCGCTGCACTTCGGGTAATAAGGATATGGCCTCTTGAAGCAGAGCCTGACTTTTAGTTCCATCAAAATACTCATCCGCAAGCAACGACTGAGCCACGCCTTTGTCATAATCGCCCGTATATTTTCCCGTTTGTCTCTTCTTGCGCACATAGTCGAGCGACTCATTTATGGCAATACGAAACAACCATGTATATATGGTCGATTTTCCATGAAAGTCAGCAATGTTCTTCCATGCTTTCAAAAATGTGTTTTGGAGTATATCGTCAGCATCGTCATGAGAAATAACGATACTTCTTATCTTCCAATATATCTGCTCGCTATATTGGGAAACTATCAAAGAAAAAGCCTGAGTCCTTGTTTCCGGTTCAGAAAGTTGGCGGAGAATATCTGTCTCATCAAGATGTGGCATCTCCTATACGTGCTATTATAAATTACTTGATATAAATCTTTCTCACGACCTTGCCAACCTTTACAATATAACATCCTTTTGGGAGGTTCAAATCATAATACTTGTCATTATTGTCTACGCGTATATCCAACACGCATACACCTGCTACATTATATATTTTCAGTGTCTGATTATTTCCTCCTACGATATGCAATTTAGAATTGTTAGCCGTAATAGATACAGCTTGGAATTCTTGTTCTATGATTTCTATCGCAGTATTAGTGTATGCCGCAACTGGCATACTCATAGCAAACATTAATATCAAACAGAGAGTAATTATTTTCTTCATAGCGCGTATTTTATACCTTTACTTCGCAAAGTTAGTAAAAATAGTAATACTACATATATTTATATGTTATCGCTTATTGTACATTTAATAATATTTAACAAAAAAAAGCAAATTAAGACGGCTGCATAAGTCCTAATTTTCCATTGCATTATTCCTTTGCATTACAAAGCGTTTGCCAAAGAGCGATAAACCTTTTTAATGGAGATTTTGGCTGTGTCAAAAAAAGGTGTATACTTGCAATCTCGCCGAACTACGTTAAGATACAATTTCATATACAGATTCTATTATACAATAAAATGGGACATTTCTGCCCCATTTTATTGTATAATAGTAGGTATTCACTATTTAACATACCTTTTCGAGACGCTTCATAATAGCGAACATGAATGCTGCAGAAAGCAAGCAGAGTACAATAAATACGCTCCAAACAGCCCACAACGGCAGATCGCCCCATAACACGCCACCAACAAGAACGAGCTGATTGCCAATAGCAGTGGCAACAAACCAACCGCCCATCATCATACCCTTGTACTTTGGAGGTGCCACTTTCGACACGAAAGCTATACCCATCGGACTGAGAAGCAACTCTCCGAATGTGAGAACCAAATATGTTGCGATAAGCCAATTAGGCGAAGCAAATGTCGCAGCATCGCCTGCTGCCTTCTGCTCGTTAGGCGTAAGCAAACCGTTGGATGCAGCAACCATAAGCAGATATGCGACTCCGGCTACCAACATACCATAGGCTATCTTGCGAGGAGCCGAAGGCTCTTTGCCCTTAGCGGCAAGACTGCCGAAAATTGCCATACTAACAGGTGTAAGAGCAACCACATAGAACGGATTAAACTGCTGGAAGATAGGCGCACTGACATCCACGCTTCCTTCGAGTTGGGTATATTTATAATAAAGTACGCCTAAAGCGGCAAGGATAACAACAGCAGAAATGAGCTTCGTGTTTGAGTTCTTACTCTGAACCAAAGAGAAACCGGCATAAACGATAAAGATTATCATCACGAGATTTACTACATCGAACGCCATACTCTCTACGCCGGTAGAAGTCTTCTCCGTGAACTCATCGGCGAAGTAGGTCAGCGAAAGGCCATTCTGATGGAAAGCCATCCAGAAGAATATCACAACGGCAAAAACAAGACAAAGGGCAATGATACGCTCTTTTGTTTCCTTTGGAGTAAGTTCCTGAACCTCAACTTGTTTCTCTCCATTCTTAGCAGTTCCGGCATTTCCCTCAACATGACGGAAAGTGCTACGGAAGGCGTAATAGATGGCCATAGAAATGATTAGAGAAACACAAGCCACGGCAAAAGAGAAATGGTATGCATCGTTGCTCGAATAGCCCAAACTGTTTTCTGCATACTCCTTAATGCGAATGGCTGCCGTCGGAGCAAAAAGTGCACCGATATTTATAGCCATATAGAAGATTGAGAAGCCAGAATCTCGCTTGCTGGAATATTGAGGGTCATCGTAAAGATTACCGACCATCACTTGCAAATTGCCTTTGAACAGCCCTGTTCCGAAACTAATAAAAATCAAGGCAGCCAACATACAGACTAAAGCGACCGTATTACTACCCAACGGAACAGAGAGGAAGACATAGCCTGCAAACATTACGACGATTCCGATTGTCACCATTCGACCATAGCCGAACTTGTCGGCAAGAATGCCACCAATCAACGGAAGAAAATAGACCAGCATCAGGAATGAGCTGTAGATAGTACCTGCCAATCCGGGTGATAATCCGAAATTAGCTCTTAAAAACAAAGCGAATACGGCTATCATCGTATAATAGCCAAAACGTTCGCCAGTATTGGCAAGTGCCAACGCATAGAGACCTTTAGGTTGTCCTTCAAACATAGTTTTTTTGATTTATTGTTTTAAAATTATTATTTTGCTACTTTAGACTTCTCTCGGAATATCCCATAATTCTTCATGGTGGCCATAAAATAATCACTTTTTTGTCAAATCGAAAAGATAAGTTACCTTAACGACAATATTTCCGAAGTTTGATTTACCGAAATAATCGCGTTTGGAATCGCCATAGATATTGCCCAATCCATAATAATATCTGCCTTCCACAAGGAAATGTCCAATCTTTGGATTACTATATTCAACTCCTGCACCAGCAGCAATTCCGTAATCAAACTTTTTCTCTACCGGCATTGACTCTTGTTCTACTATTGTATTACTACGCCCTGTGCCGTCAGTTGCAAGGTTCGGAGTATCATAATTCTTTGAAGTTGACTCACTAAGATAAAGCCCGATCTGCGGACCAGCCTGAAAGAAGAAGTTGAAACCTCGCTCTTCCCTACCCCATGCGAGATGCGCAAAGATTGGTATCTGCAAATAATTAATAGTGCGGCTATATTCTTCCGCAGAACCATTGGAATTAATTACCGAAGAATTATCGGCTGTCTTAATATCCTGCTTCCATCCTATTGACGCATAATTGACCTCTCCGTAAATAGAGCAAATGGTCTTGAAATATTTCTCGCAAACATAACGGAATGTAAGCCCCCCGGTAAATCCTCCGTGATATGTCTGCGGTACGGTCGGGTCAAACCCGACATCAGACAATACGTATCCGCCATTGACACCTATTGAAAATACATTGCGATGCTCACCGATCTGAGCACTTGCGCACAAAGGAAAAAGCAATAATATGATTAGATTTCTTATTCGCATCACTATTAATTAATATGTTATAGCTTCCATCGTCTGGTTTGGCAAGAAATGAACAAGCTGGAATTGATGATTCTTATATCCTCCGGCTGTTCCTATGCGGCTAAAATTATAGCGAGTTTGCAGTGGCTTATACGTTGATTGCGAGGCTATACCAGAGAAATCATCACCATGAATGCTGAGACCACGAATAAAAAACATAGCCTGATCGTAGCCTGTAATAGCGAAACGCGGGAGGGCATCGGGCATTAGTTTCTCGCCAAACGACTCTTCATAAAGCTTTTCGAAAGCCGATGTGCGGCTTGACGCCTCATTATAATAAAATGTTGTGGGGATGTAGACACTGTATTTGAAGAACTGGTTGAGGTCATATTTCTGATACATCAACCACTCATTATAACCAAACATGGATATAGCAATACCGGGATGAGTAACCTGCAAGGAGTCGAGTTTCGCAAACGTTCTATTCAACTGCGGTGAACGTGCGCTATTCAATACGATAACATTAGGCTGCTTGGCACTGAACGCCTTAGCAAAATTAGCTTGAGGAGTATTCAGATTAGTGAGATTATAAGTACGTCCGGCAGCCTCAAGGCGACTGCGCAAAGCCGACGTAAACATACTTTTACCCGATGTGGGATCATTACAATCTATGAATATCGGGTGATGATTGGGGAATCTCTCCATGAATGCGGTTACAGAACGCTCATTCAGTTCTTCGGGAGTTTGATATACCTGGAATATATTGGAGTTATTCTCTACGTCATTGCCCGTAATAGAAAAAGGAATAACCATCTTTATGCCATGCGCTTTGCAATAATCGCCAAGCGGTTTCACCATATTCGTGTATAAAGGACCAAACACAATATCAAGTTTGTCCACGCCTTCTTTCAGCAAGACTGTTCGTATATCCGCGTCAATCGGAACATTCCACGCATTCACTTCCGTATTTATGCCCTCTACTTTCAACTGATTGAGAGCCAAAAGCATACCTCGGTAATATTCAACCATGCGTTTGCCGTCGCCGTCATTATTATGCAATGGAAGCATTACTCCCACATGGATAATACTGTTCTTTTTCTTATCAGCTTGATATAGCGACGATGCCGACACGACAGAGGTAGTATTCGCAGGAGTTGTGGTCTTTGCCGGTTGAGAAGCAGATTGCATCGGGATTTGCTTATCACCTTTTTTAGCGTAAGGGACGAATACCCAATCACCTTTTTTCAACTGATAGCCCGCTTTTTTCATCTCGGGATTAGCATCTATAAGTTCTTGGATGCTAACACCATACTCGTTTGCAATGCCGAAAAGTGTTTCACTCTTCTTAACCTTATGCACATCACGCCACTTTGAAGTCTGCGCGCTTACATTAAGAACAACGACAGACAAGGCCATAATCATTAGAGTCCTCAGTATCCGCTTCATAATCTCTTTATATTTATTTATCATTAAATAACCGCAAAAGCATATATTTGTAAAGACTATTACATAGTGTAAGATATGCAAAGGTAGGCATTTTTTCTGTAAAAGTAATGTTTATTGAAGATAAATTCGTATTTTTGCATGAAGTTATAATAATGATAAACAATGACATACAAAAATATAATATCGACATTCTTGCTTCTCTTCATCGGATATTGCGCATTTGCCCAATCCGTTTACATAGACCCTGTTGCCACATATACGACAGAAGACGGCACGGAAGAGACCATACATCCGGGAGAAAGTTATTCAGGCTCAGCACCGCTGAATGTCAAGTTTCAGGCTAACCCGAGTAACGATGAAGGTTGGACGGCAAATTACGAATGGCGATTCTATACAGAAGGCGATAACACACCATATCTGATTAGATATGAACAAGATACGGAATACACATTCACTATGGCAGGTTCACATAGAATTGCGTGCTATGCCACATTCACTAAAGGCGATGAAACCATTGAATTTACCGAAGAATACTGGACAACGGAACAAATGCCGATAAGCATTGCCATAAGTGAAAGCCGTTTAGAGATGCCAAATGCTTTCTCTCCAAACGGTGATGGCATAAACGACATTTACAGAGCCAAAAGCAATTACCAGTCTATCGTAGAGTTCAAGGCTACGATATTCAACCGTTGGGGCACGAAATTATATGAATGGAACGACCCTGCCGGCGGATGGGATGGGAAATACAAAGGGCGCGATGTTGCGCAAGGCGTTTATTTTGTATTGGTAAAAGCGAAAGGGGCTGACGGAAGAAGCTTCAATATAAAACGGGATGTAAATCTGCTAAGAGGTTTTACAGAAAGTTCATCAACTGGAGACATAGACTAAGAAAGAACTGATATTCTCTCACTAATAATAGGGTAAAAGGATGCAAAAAGAGAATAACAAAATAAACGTATGGGGGGCACGGGCCAACAATCTTAAAAACATTGACGTGGAAATACCACGCAATTCTCTCACCGTAATAACCGGATTATCAGGTTCGGGGAAGTCATCTTTGGCGTTCGACACGCTATTTGCCGAAGGACAAAGAAGATATATCGAAACTTTTTCGGCCTATGCACGCAATTTCTTGGGCAATATGCAACGCCCCGACGTTGATAAAATAACGGGTCTGAGTCCGGTAATAAGCATAGAACAAAAGACTACCAACAAGAATCCCCGCTCAACAGTGGGTACGACAACTGAAATATACGACTATCTGCGTCTGCTGTATGCACGTGCCGGCACTGCATACAGCTATATGACAGGCGAAAAGATGGTAAAATATACCGAGGAAAAGGTTATCGAAATGATTCTCAACGAGTATGACGGACACCGAATATTCATACTTGCTCCTTTAGTACGCAACAGGAAAGGACATTACAGAGAATTGTTTGAGAGTATGCGACGCAAAGGTTATCTCTATATAAGAGTCGATGGGGAGATACAAGAGATAACACGTGGCATGAAAGTAGACCGATATAAGAACCATAATATCGAGGTCGTAATCGACAAACTGAGCGTACAAGCAAAGGATGACAAGAGGCTGAACAAGAGTGTGTCTACCGCCATGAAGCAAGGAGACGGTCTCATAATGATTTTTGACAAAGACGACAACAGCGCAAAATATTTCTCAAAGCGCTTGATGTGTCCGACCTCCGGTATTGCCTATAAGGATCCGGCACCCAATATATTTTCGTTCAATTCCCCCGAAGGAGCGTGTCCGAAATGTAAAGGCTTGGGATACGTAAACGAAATTGACTTAAACAAGGTCATTCCCAACAAGAAGCTGAGTATTCATGAAGGTGCCATTGTTCCCTTAGGAAAATATAAAAACCAAATGATTTTCTGGCAGATTGATGGAATTCTGCAAAAATACGATTGCAATATCAAGACTGCCGTCGATAAGATTCCGCAAGACGCACTTGAGGAAATCTTGTATGGTTCGCTGGAAAACATTCGAATAAACAAAGAACTTGTACATACTTCGAGCGACTACTTCGTGTCCTTTGATGGTGTAATAAAATATCTGCGTAACGTAATGGAGAATGACGATAGCGCAGCAGGACAAAAATGGGCAGACCAATTTCTTGCTACAACTACGTGTCCGGAATGTCATGGCAACCGGTTGAACCGTGAAGCGCTGTCATATCGCATTTGGGACAAAAACATATCGGAACTTGCCTCAATGGATATTGCAGAACTACAAGAGTGGCTTAATGAGGTGCATAAACACATGGAACCTCAACAACTCAAAATTGCAGAAGAAATCCTAAAGGAAATACAAAAGCGTATAAATTTCTTATTAGAGGTTGGACTTGATTATCTGACTCTCAACAGACAGTCGGCAACGCTTTCCGGTGGAGAGAGTCAGCGAATAAGGCTCGCCACACAGATTGGTTCGCAACTCGTAAACGTATTATATATTCTTGATGAGCCAAGTATCGGTCTGCATCAGCGAGACAACGAACGACTTATAAAGAGCTTGAAAGAATTACGCGATTTAGGAAATACCGTAATTGTAGTTGAACACGACAAGGACATGATGTTGGCTGCCGATTATATTGTAGACATTGGCCCTAAAGCCGGACGTAAAGGCGGCGAGGTCGTATTTCAAGGCATTCCGCATAAATTATTGGAACTGCCGGAGTCTTCCGGAACATCTACTGGTATGTATCTTAGTGGTAAGAAAAGTATTCAAATTCCCAAAGAACGACGCAAAGGAAACGGTAAATATATAAAAATCAAAGGTGCTAAGGGAAATAATCTGAAGAATATAGATGTGGAATTCCCACTCGGCAAGTTGATTGTCGTTACAGGAGTGTCAGGCTCGGGAAAGTCTACCCTAATTAATGAGACTTTACAACCGATTCTTTCGAAACATTTCTATAGGTCTCTTAAAAAGCCGATGCCATACGACGCGATTGAAGGAATTGAAAACATCGATAAGGTTGTAAATGTAGACCAAAGTCCATTAGGACGAACTCCAAGAAGTAACCCGGCAACATATACAGGTGTGTTCAGCGACATCAGAAACTTGTTCGTCAATCTTCCCGAGGCCAAAATCCGCGGATACAAACCCGGACGTTTCTCATTTAACGTCCGCGGAGGGCGATGTGAAGCGTGCGGAGGAAATGGCTATAAAACTATTGAGATGAATTTTCTCCCAGATGTAATGGTTCCTTGCGAAGTATGTCATGGAAAAAGATATAATCGCGAGACGCTGGAGGTGAGGTATAAAGGCAAATCTATTGCCGATGTCTTAGACATGACGATAAATCAAGCTGTTGACTTTTTTGAAGCTGTACCAAATATATTACAGAAGATAAAGACCATACAGGATGTAGGACTTGGATATATAAAACTTGGACAACCAAGCACAACACTTTCCGGCGGCGAAAGCCAACGTGTGAAACTCGCAACCGAACTGTCTAAACGCGATACAGGGAAAACCCTATATATTCTTGATGAACCAACGACAGGATTGCATTTTGAAGACATCCGCATATTAATGAATGTTTTGAAAAAAATAGTTGACAGAGGAAATACTGTAATTATAATTGAACACAACCTTGATGTCATTAAAATGGCAGACTACGTCATAGACATAGGTCCGGAGGGAGGACGCAAAGGCGGTGAGATATTGGCAGTTGGAACACCGGAGGAAGTCGCAAAAAGCAAGAAAGGATATACTCCCCCATTTTTAAGAAACGAGCTAAATCAATAAAGTCAAAAGAAAGGCATAGCAGCCTTTATAGATAATGATATTCGTTTTATATTATGAGGCTACATATAGAAACAAAAAAAATGGGGGCATGAATATAAATAATTCGTGTCCCCATTGGATATATTTATAAGAATCAATTAGTTCTTGAAGAAATCCTTAACAGCTTCGTTAGGAACCATCTGCTCATCGAAAACATAAGCACCGGTTTTGGGGCTCTTCACCATTTTAATAACCTTTGTATATGCGCGACCATCCATTGAACCTTCATGAAGGGTAGCGACCGCTTTCTTTGCCATGTCTTAACTGTTTTAATTGTTATTACTTTATTTCCTTGTGAACAGTCATTCTCTTAAGGATGGGATTGTATTTCTTCAATTCCATGCGTTCAGGAGTGTTCTTACGGTTCTTTGTCGTTATATAGCGACTTGTTCCGGGCAGACCACTATTCTTCATCTCTGTGCATTCAAGGATGACCTGAACTCTATTGCCCTTTGCTTTCTTAGATGCCATAAATATTAATCTCCTATAACTTTAATGTCCTTCCAATCAACATAGCCTTTTGCAACAGCCTGTTTCAATGCAGCGTCAAGACCTAATTTATTTATAAGGCGCAGACCTGCTGCACTAATCTTGAGGCTAATCCAGCAGTCTTCTTCTACATAGTAGAATTTCTTGCTGAACAGGTTAACATCAAAGCTTCTCTTTGTACGATGCTTTGAGTGAGACACATTGTTGCCTATCTGTGCCTTCTTACCTGTAATTTGACAAATTTTCGACATTTCTATCTAACTTTTTGTATTCGTTAATTGATACCTATTCCAAACAGGGTGCAAAATTACAAACTTTTCCCGAAGTAGCAAAGCTTTCTCTAAAATAATCTAAACTTTTAAGTTTTTTTTTCATTAACCCACTGCTTCTGCTTTAATTTCTCTGTCTTTCAGATAGTCCAAGAACAGTCTTAAGGCTTTATTTGTCGCTATTGCAAGATTAATATCACGACCGAAATCTTCAACAAGTTTCATCGTTACGATATCGTCTTCAGAGCCACAAGCCAACCAGATTGTTCCCACGGGTATCTGTGCAGAGCCTCCTCCCGGCCCAGCTACGCCTGTTGCAGAAATGGCAAAGTCCGCATTCATGACCTTTATTGCACCCAACACCATCTGTTTAGCAACATCTTCACACACGGCTGTTTGCTCATCTATAAGATCTGAACTTACTCCAAGCACATTTTCTTTGATTTCATTAGTGTATGCTATCACTCCACCTTTGTAATAATTGGAAGCTCCAGGAATGGCAATGATACCCTCTCCTATCCTACCTCCTGTACAACTTTCGGCTGTTGCGACAGAAAGTCCCGACGCATATAATATATCTCCAATCTCTCTGCTTATTATTTTACTTTCAAATCCCATATTGTTCTTATTTTAATATCGTTTTACTGAATGCCGGTTTATCTATGGAACAAAAATCATTATCAAGATATTTATAGTATCCCGTGATACCTATCATTGCCGCATTATCTGTTGTATAACTGAATTTCGGTATATATATAGTCCAACCATATTTCTCCGAATGTTCCCGGAAAGCATTACGCAGGCCATTATTAGCAGACACGCCTCCCGCAACTGCAACGTGTTTTATTTTTGTTTGGCTTACGGCTTTACGCAATTTCTTCATCAAAATATCTACAATCGTAAACTCCAGACTTGCCGCAATATCCTCTTTATGATGCTCAACGAAGTCTGCATCATCAGCAATCCACTTACGCAAACTATAAAGGAATGAGGTTTTTAATCCCGAAAAGCTATAATCAAGCCCCTGTATATGAGGCTCCGCAAAAGTATAAGCGCGAGGATTTCCCATACGAGCCAACTTATCAATAATCGGCCCACCCGGATAACCAAGTCCCATAACCTTAGAACACTTATCAATAGCCTCACCGGCAGCATCATCTATAGTTTGCCCGAGTATCTGCATATCATTGTATGCATTAATTTTCACGATCTGCGAATTACCACCACTCACAAGCAAACATAAAAACGGGAACGGAGGTGCCGAGGTATCATCATCACTTTCCTTAATAAAGTGAGCCATCACATGGCCTTGCAAATGATTTACATCTATAAGCGGTACGCCAAGAGAGCGGGCAAGACCTTTAGCGAAGCTTACA
Organism: uncultured Prevotella sp.; assembly: GCA_900547005.1. Lineage (GTDB taxonomy): Bacteria > Bacteroidota > Bacteroidia > Bacteroidales > Bacteroidaceae > Prevotella. Next base: position 21,127 of record URER01000002.1, on the reverse strand, counting down.
CCGACAAGCAAAGAACCCAACAATCCCGGTCCACGGGTAAAGGCTATTGCCGATAGTTGTTCCTTTTCTATCCCGGCTCGTTTTATAGCTTGGTCCACAACAGGGACTATATTCTGCTGATGCGCCCTTGATGCAAGTTCCGGAACAACACCGCCGTATGCTTCATGAACCGATTGCGAAGCAGTTACATTACTAAGTAATACGCCATTTTTAAGCACTGCTGCTGACGTATCATCGCAACTGCTCTCTATACCTAATATATATATATCGCCCATACAAAAACTTATCAAGATTTTAATACGTGAGTATTTCCACGCCATGTTCAGTCATAAGGAACGTATGCTCCCATTGGGCAGACGGCAATTCATCGCCGGAAATCACCTCCCAGCCATATTCGTCCTCTGCATCTATAAAGACTTCCCACGTTCCCATGTTTATCATAGGCTCTATCGTGAACACCATACCCGGCACAAGGAGCATTCCTGTACCGCGATAGCCATAATGTACAACATCTGGTTGCTCATGAAACTTCAATCCTACCCCATGGCCGCAAAGGTCACGAACAACTCCGTAATGATATTTATCCGCGTGTTTTTTTATCGCATGACCTATATCCCCAACAAAAGAATATGGCTTTGCAGCTTCCATACCTACTTCAAGACATTCCTTTGCCACACGCACAAGCTGTTCTTTCTCGGGTGTTGTCTTACCGATAATGAACATACGCGATGCATCAGCATAATATCCATCAAGTATAGTAGTGAAATCAACATTAACTATATCACCTTCTTCCAATATGTCATCTTCCTTTGGAATACCATGACAAACTACTTCATTGATGCTTGTACATACACTTTTGGGATAACCCTCATAGCCGAGACACGCAGGCACCGCACCATGAGCCACACAATAATCATGACATATTGTGTCTATTTCAAGTGTACTCATACCCACGTGTATATGCTTTGCCACCTCATCAAGGACTCCGGTATTCACGACACCGCTTTTTCTTATGCCGTCAATTTGTTCCGGAGTTTTTATCAAATCACGAGTTGGCACTTCCTTACCCTTGTTCTCCCAATACATCACTTTCTTATCAAGCTCTGTAAGGGGCTGTCCTGGTAGGCAATGCCACTTCCTTCTCTTCTTGAAAACCATCTTACTCTTATTATAAAAACAGTTGCAAAATTAGTATTAATATATGACAGGACAAAGAAAATGGTAAAAAAATCACTTCTCACCATGAAGTACCGGCAAAGATATATGATATCTCACAGCCAAGAAGCGTATTACACACACAAGGACGAATGTTGCCATCACAGGTACCTCTGCTCTAAATCCCAAAGATATTAACAGCCAATACGCAATACCGCCTGCCACACTTGCCATCGCATATATTTCTTTATGGAATATCACAGGAACGTTGTTCAACAGAACGTCACGGATAATACCACCGGCCGCCCCCGTAATGCATCCCATTATTATTGCAACCCAAAAAGGATGTCCAAGAGTTATCGTCTTCTGTATTCCCGCAATCGTAAACAACGCCAATCCAAGCGTATCAAACACGAACCAAGCGTTGCTCAACCGGGTCATAAAACGCCCGAAAACTACTATTGTAAGCAAGGCTATTCCTGTACATATAACATATATAGGGTCTAACATCCAAAATGGGGTAACGCCAAGCATCACATCCCGAATTGTACCTCCACCGATGGCAACGGCGAAGCCACACACATACCCGCCAAACCAGTCAAAATGCTTTGCCGCAGCATGACGTATTCCCGATATGGCAAAAGCAAAAGTTCCGAGAAACTCTATTATCTTCTGTATTGTGCGAATAAGTTCTAAATCAGTGTATTGCATTACAACTATTAAAGAAGATGTTTGTATATTTCAGCAGTCCAATCTTTACCGTTTTCCGGGCAAAAAGTGTGTATTCCGATTCTCTCTGCAACTGTAACATTGCGAAGCCCATCATCCACAAACAAGGTTTCATCCATGTTTATCTTCTCCGTATCTATTACATACTGAAAGAACTTTTCGTCAGGCTTCATCATTTTCACCTCATAACTACGGTACATAGAATCGAAATAGGACGTTACCGGATTTCCCATTCCATCGAAATATTCGCTATCTGCCCAATCCATCATAAAAGGATTAGTATTAGACAAAAGTATCAACCGATAGCCTTTCGCCTTTAATTCCCTCAAAGCCTGTAAGTTCCTTTTAGGCAAATCTTTGCAGTATCCCGTCCAAGCATACTTACAATCATCGAACGTCAGTTCCTTACCGGCCATATCAGAGAGTTCCACCCTAAACTCTTCCGCAGTTATTTTACCTTCTTCCAAATCCCCAAATATACCGGATTGCGTATAAGGGTCTAAACACTCCGCAGCATTTTTCAAGCCTATTTCCTCAAACCGTCTAACGGCTTGCTGCTGGTCTATGGTAACAATTACGCCACCAAAATCAAATATTATATTCTTTATCATTCCTATTTAATTAAACAGATTCAACTTATTACCTCTTGCCTCTTCGAGCGTTAACGACTTGTTTTTCTCATTTTCATAGCCACTCCGCAAAGTTTCATACTCGTCATAGATGGTCCTAATATATTGTTTTCTTTCCTTTTCATCGAGAAGTTTAGCGGCAGCAAGTGGATTACAACTTGCGTCTTTCATCCACAGGACAGGACCGCGATATACCGGAGCTATCTTCAAAGCCACATATAGTTTGCTGGTTGTGGCACCGCCTATCATGATCGGGATATCAAGTCCTGCGTTTTCCATCTCTTTCGCCACATTCACCATCTCTTGAAGGCTTGGAGTTATCAAACCGCTAAGCGAAACAATATCCACCTTCTCATCTATTGCCTTACGCACAATTTGCTCCGCCGGAACCATGACGCCCATATCCACAACCTCATAATTGTTGCACGCCAACACAACACCTACAATATTCTTACCTATGTCATGCACATCTCCTTTCACCGTAGCCAATAATATTTTCCCCATTTTAGCAGCCTTCTCTGTGCGTTCCGCTTCAATATGGGGCTGCAATATCGACACAGCCTGCTTCATTACACGAGCCGTCTTCACCACTTGAGGCAGAAACATTTTGCCTTCACCAAAGAGCGTACCCACCTCATTCATGCCATCCATCAGCGGTCCGGATATGACACCAACAGCATTGGGATATGCACTCAAAGCCTCACGGATATCTCCTTCTAAATAGTCGGGCAAGCCTTTACGCAATGCGTATTTCAGACGGGCATCCACCGAATCCTTACGCCAGACGTCTTGTGCCACGACAGACTTACCGACATCTCCCGCTTTCATAGCGTTTTTGGCTGAGTCTTGTTCTTCCTTTAGCTTACTTGCCAACTCTATAAGACGTTCCGCAGCTCCGGGATTGCTGTTCAATATTGAGTCCTCTATTACCGCAAGATATTCTTTAGGTATATCCTCGAAAGTTACTTTAGTAGCGGGATTTACGATACCGAAGTCCATACCGTTATTTATTGCGTGATACAAGAACACCGAATGCATGGCCTCGCGTATATAGTTATTTCCCCGGAAAGAGAAAGAAAGATTGCTCACGCCACCGCTGACGTGCGCTCCCGGCAGGTTCTCACGTATCCACTTCGTAGCTCTTATGAAATCCAAAGCATAACTGTCATGCTCCTCAATACCTGTCGCAATAGCGAGAACATTCGGGTCGAATATAATGTCGAGCGGATTCATGCCTACCTTATCCACCAGCAACCGGTAAGCTCTCTCGGCTATCTCTATGCGTCGTTCGTATGAAGTGGCTTGGCCTTGCTCATCAAAACACATCACGACGACGGCCGCACCATATCTTAGAACATCGCGCGCATGACTCAAAAAGACTTCCTCACCCTCTTTCAAAGATATAGAATTGACAATACTCTTACCTTGAACACACTTCAATGCAGCAAGTATCACACTCCAATCCGACGAGTCAATCATTACGGGAACTTTGGCAATATCCGGCTCTGAAGCTATCCTATTCAGGAAATTCACCATCTCTGCCTTAGCATCGAGCAATCCGTCATCCATATTAACATCTATCACGAGTGCGCCATCAGCCACCTGACGACGCGCGATGCTTATAGCCTCATCGTATTGTTTCTCATTAATAAGCCTGAGAAACTTCCTGCTTCCTGCCACATTACAACGTTCGCCGACATTGACAAAGCGGACATCGGGAGTAACATCAAGCAGTTCCAATCCCGACAACCACATCGTCGCAGGACACGAAACTGGAATATGGGGCTGTTTGCCTGCAACGAGCGGAACATATCTTGCGATAAACTCATCAGTCGTACCGCAACAGCCACCTATGACATTAACCAAGCCTTCATCCACGAACTCACCTATATGCGCCGCCATATTTTCCGGTGTCTCGTCATAATTGCCCATAACATCTGGAAGGCCGGCATTAGGATACACACTTATATAATAAGGTGCTTTCTCTGCAAGTTCTCTGAGAAACGGTTTCATCTGAACAGCTCCGAAAGAACAGTTCAAACCGACCGAGAATATAGGATACGAAGAAATACTTGCAAGAAAAGCGTCTAAAGTCTGGCCACTCAGCGTTCTACCGGCAATATCACTCACCGTTACGCTGAGCATCAAAGGAAGCTCCACTCCCTTTTTCGTCATCTCGCAAACTGCCGCATCTATCGCAACTTTAGCGTTGAGAGTGTCGAAAATAGTCTCTATGAGCAACGCGTCAACGCCGCCATCTATCAACGCAGATATTTGTTCGGAATAGGCAGAAAACAAAGTGTCGTATGTTATATCGCGCGCAGCCGGATCGTTTACATCGGGCGACATGGAGCAAGTCTTGTTTGTCGGCCCGACACTACCGGCTACAAACCGAGGCTTATCCGGCGTAGAAAACTCGTCGGCCACCTTACGGGCAAGGCGCGCCCCCTCGTATGCCATCTCCCGGCTAAACTCCTCCAAATGATAATCGGCTTCCGAAATGCGCTGCGACGAGAAAGTATTGGTCTCTATGATGTCCGCTCCGGCTGCGAGATACCTCTTATGTATGTCGAGAATCACATCCGGACGTGTAAGATTCAACACGTCATTATTGCCTTTCATCTGTCCTGAAACATCTGCAAACCGCTCCCCACGGAAATCAGCTTCCGTAAGATTATACGACTGAATCATAGTCCCCATCGCTCCGTCAAGGATAAGGATTCTATCTTTTATAGCTTTTCTCATGCTCTAAACTTAATATGGCAATTATCACGTATTGGCAAATTACCTGAAAACATATATATCTTTACAACCTTTCCGCAATTAGAACCGCTTAATCGCCCTGTCCATCTCCCGCCTATCTTCCTTCTCTTTCAGAGTCTGACGCTTATCAAACTCTTTTTTTCCGCGGGCAAGAGCGATGTCCATCTTTGCCCTCCCTTTATCATCGATAAAGACAAGCGTGGGAACGATGGTGAATCCAACGGCCTTAGTAGCTTCCTGTAGTTTATGTATCTCACGCTTTGTGAGCAACAATTTGCGGTCGCGCTTGGCCTCATGGTTTGAGTAAGAGCCATAAAAATACGGCGACACATTCATGCCTTTCACCCATATCTCACCATTATTTATATAGCAGAATGTGTCTACAAGCGAAGCCTTACCCAAGCGTATCGACTTTATTTCGGTTCCCGTGAGTACTATTCCGGCCGTATAAGTATCTACAAAAAAATACTCGAACGAGGCTTTCTTGTTTCTTATCTGTACCGGACTCTTCTTACGGAGTTCTAATTCATCTTTATTCATCTTCTTATCCTAAAATCTCCACATCGACAGTTCGTGCATTGCCATAACTGGAATGGAAGCCAACTTATTTAACTATTGTCGCGAACTTCTCGATGTTATCGTCTATGTAATGTGCGATTTCATTAGTCCATTGCTCCTCGTATTCCACGAATTTATCATCGAAATCGTCAAATTCCGACATTCGTTCAAACAATGCCATGAACTCCTCATCGGTGCAATCTTTTTCTATTTCCTCATGATACTTGTTATACAAAGCATGGGATTTTCTTATCATCCGGCAAAGCTCTATAAGTCCCCAGCCTTTCATAGCCACGGCAAAAGGATTCTTATATATGAACGCGCCATAACCATTGTGTATCAGTTGTACGAATCCGCCATCCATCACCTCCTCATGAAGAATGTGCCAGGCGAGCAATGTTATCTGGTCTGCATTAAGCTCTGCCATCGTCTCAACCGTCAGAGTTCCACCGATAGCATCGTTTATCGCATCCACAAACGCACCAACAAAAGCATCCATACCTTCTGCGGCAGCTTTCTGCAAAACCTCATCCTTTATCTTTACGTCTACCATAAATTGTAATTTATATTTGCCGAAGTGCGGCCTATCTTCTGCAAAATTAATAAATTCAATTGACTTTACCATTCCTAAATTGATTTTCTTTATTACTTTTCATTATATATGAGTGTTTTTACCAAATTTCAACACACATTTAGCACTTTCTCCATGCCGCCCTCACTATTCTCACCCCTCTCTTTTCACCCCCTCACCCCCACTGTCAAAAATCTTTACAAGTATCGCTCTCAGAATTGCGAATTTGCAAATAAAATCTTCCGAGTGTTCAAAAACGCGAAAATACGGCTTTTCAAACGATTTTAACTTAAAACACTGATAATCAAAGACTTATCCCGACATTTCACAAAAATAGCATTTTTAGAACGCAAAATATACATCGTTACATTGCAAAAGTGGCTCCGTTAGACGCCAACGGAGCCACTTTGGGGCTTCAACGGAGGCTCCGTTGCACTCCAAAACGGCCTAAAACGCACTCTAAAAGTGCCACTTTTGAGAGCTAACAAACGTTAAATCGGGCAAAAACGGCGTTTTTTGATGTTTTCAGGAACGTCAATTTTTGACGAAAAATAGCTTTGTTTTTTTTCAACGGAGGCACTTTTGGAATTTTGAGTTACAAATTTTGGGTGTTGAGTTGGGATTTTTGAGGTCGAAAAATCATCAAAAACGAGTAACGAGACCTATATTTAACATTCGTTTACACCGTAGAACCAACTTCTCAGAGGGATAATTTTGATGAATTTTCTTTACAAAACAAGTCTGAAAAATGAAGGAATAAGAGAGTAAAAAGAAGCTGTTCCGTGATAAGTTCATAGAAGGAAATGAGAGTATTTCGAACCACATATAACGAAATGCTTGGGAAACTGAAAATTAAAGTACAACTTTATACCCACATTCAACAGCCCCAAATTATACTCTCACGATATTTCGTCGCCAACAACAAACGCTCCAAAAATAAGTAAAAAAGAAAGCGCAAACACATAAAATATAACTTTTCAGAACTAACAAGCAACATTTTTTTGCAAAATGTTTGTGCAAGAAAATGTTTTTTGGTAATTTTGCAAATGCAATAATAATGATATTCCACTGTAAATTGAAAAAGTTAAATAGTTGTTTAACACTCCTTCTCTTGGCAATTCTACTATCATCTTGCGAGTTGAAATTTAAGCCGATAGAGGAAGAAGAGATATCACAATTAGTATCTGTCATCAGATACGACCGCTTAGAATACCGTTATCTTACTACCGGTGATTTTTCTGCATTGCAAGAAATGAACACCGAATACCCTATTGCCACACGTACATTGCTGGAAAGTGTGTTGCAAATAGGCGAAGTTACAGACCCTGAGATAAACACGAAGTTCTTGAAGCTCTATCAAGACACGACATTGCAGACACTACTTGCCGACACGCAGGCGGAGTTTACCAACATGGATGACATCAATGCAGAACTAAATACAGCCTTTGCCAATCTGCAAAAGTTCTTCCCCGGAATTGAAATACCAAGAGTTTATACGCAAATATCGGCATTAGACCAAAGTATTGTATTGGGCAATCAGATTATCGGAATCTCACTCGACAAATATCTTGGCCCGAACTATCCCATCTATAAGAAGTTTAACTACTCAAAAAGCCAGTTGCAACAGATGAGCCGGGAATATATATCGCCCGACTGTCTGAGCTTTTATCTTATGAGCGTATATCCGCCAAAGGGCTTCGAGACGAGGTCGCAGATGGAGCGCGACTTATATGTAGGCAAGATACAATGGGTTGTAAACCATGCTTTGGAGCGCCGCTTCTATAGAAGCAAATATGTGAGCGCAGTACATAAATTCATGAAGAGCCATCCCAAGACATCGTATGAGGATTTGTTGCTCATGGACAACTATTCGGCTTTCGCTCCCTGACAAATGCCTTTCTTACGCAAATAATTATCGAGAAGATTGGTAAACTCATAATTTTTCAATCCCCATTTAGGAGCTATCAGCATATCGGAAGGTGACTGACTGACGAATCTTTCGAGTACAAGTGATGGTCGGAGGTGCTGTATATACTCAGCAAGCAGCTCTATGTAGGCCTCGACAGAAAACACACGGAAAGGATTCTCAGCATACATATCAGCCAATTTCGTGCCGCGGACAATCTGCATCTGATGGATTTTAAGTATATCCAAAGACAAGGAAGAAATCAAGCGAGCCTGCCGGATAATCTCAGAATCGTCTTCACCGGGCAGACCAAGAATGATATGCCCGCCACAAAGGATGCCACGCCCGACGGTCGAGGCCACGGCTCGCTGCACACAGGCGAAGTCGTGCCCGCGGTTTATAAGTCTCAGCGTATCATCATTGGCACTCTCTATGCCGTATTCAACAAGTACAAACACCGACCGAGACAAATCCGCAAGATAGTCGAGCAACTCGTCAGACACGCAATCGGGCCGCGTACCGATAACCAATCCCACAACATCTTCAACCGCTAAAGCCTCCTCATACATCCGTTTTAATGCGTCGAGAGAAGCGTATGTGTTGGTGAAAGCCTGAAAATAAGCAAGATATTTCATTTCCGGATATTTGGCGGCAAAGAACTGCTTGCCGGCATTCAGTTGACCGGTGATGTTTTTGCTGCCCATACAATATGAAGGATTGAATGTGCGGTTATCGCAATAGATGCACCCTCCCAACCCTACCCGACCGTCACGATTGGGACATGAGAAGCCTGCGTCAATGGAAATTTTCTGCACTTTATAAGGAAACTTTGTCCTTATCCAACTTCCAAAATCATTATACAATTTCTTTCTGCTCATTCAATATTTATTTTAATCGAGGACAAAAGTAATCAAAAAAATGCGTACCTTTGCACTTAACACTATCCAAATTGATATTAACAACTTATCATCCGGCAAAATAATGAAGAAAATACTATCTTTTTTTACAGCGTTTCTTATGAGTACTGAAATAATTGCAACGGAGCCAATCTCGCTGCAAGACATTACCGACGGCAAGTTCTCGGCCACTTATGTCAGTGGTATCAATCCGATAAAAGGCACCGACGAGTATGCCCGCATCAGCAATGAGGGCGACAAGATCATAAAATACTCGTTCAAGACTGGAAAAGAAACTGGAATTTTGTTTGACACCAACGACATAAAAGCAATAGACCTGCACAGAATCAGCGACTACGTAATAAGTCCGGACGGTGCGACCCTGTTGATAGAAACGGAAAGAAAGAGGATATACAGACGCTCGTTCACGGCAGAATATTATATATATAATGTGAAAGACAAGAGCGTAAAGAAGTTGTCGGAGAATGGCGCACAGCAGATTCCGACTTTCTCTCCCGACTCCAAGCACATCGCATTCGTGAGAAACAACAACATATTTATCACCGATGGAGCAACGGAAACACAGGTAACAACAGACGGTAAGAAGAACGAGATTATCAACGGCATACCCGATTGGGTGAACGAGGAGGAATTCGGATTCAACAATGCCATGGCATGGAGTAACGACGGAACATCTCTAAGCTGGATTAAGTACGACGAAAGCAAAGTGAAAACAGTGTCTTTACAGTTGTTTAAGGGAGACAAACCGACACTGAAAGACTATGTAGATTATCCAGGCGAATACACATACAAATACCCGAAAGCCGGACATGACAATTCGGTAGTATCGGCATGGTGCTATAATCTCACAAACGGAAAGACTACAAAATACGAATTACCGCTTGACAAAGACGGATACATACCAAGAATTAAAACTATTCCGGCTTCTGAAAAGAGGGCTTCTTCGACAATCATAATTTATACAATGAACCGCCATCAGGATGTTCTGCGACTTTATGAGGCCAACCCGCTTAATGGAAATTGTAGGATGATTATCGAAGAGAGCGTGCCCAAATACGTTAAGGAGGAAGCTATGGAGGCTATATCTTTCACAAAAGACCACATCATTATACCAAGCGACCGCGACGGATTCATGCACACATATCTGTATGACTATAACGGCAAAATGATAAAACAGTTGGAAAAGGGAGACTATGACGTAACAAGCATATACGGATATGATGAGAAAAACGGTACTATATATTTGCAGGCAGCGGCAGAAAGTCCAATGAGCCGCGAGGTATATGCCGTTTATAAAAACGGAACGAAGAAGAAACTGAGCGGACAAAGCGGATGGAACAGTGCGATATTTTCGGGTGATTTCAAGTATTTCATCAATATTTGGAGCAACCGCAACACTCCTTATGTATTCTCAGTATGCTCCAGCACGGGAAAGGCCCTGCGCATAATGGAAGACAACAAAGAGCTGAAAGACAAGTTGGCAAAATATAATCTCGCCGAAAAAGAAATGTTCAGTTTCGTTACATCCGAGGGAATAAAACTGAACGGATGGATGTTGAAGCCGACAAACTTCGACGCAACAAAGAAATACCCCGTGATTATGTTCCAGTATAGCGGCCCCGGCAGCCAGCAGGTTACAGACAGTTGGAACATCGGCTCTATGGGACAAGGCGGTATGTTCGACTATTATCTCACACAAAAAGGCTTTATTGTCGTTTGTGTTGACGGACGCGGAACGGGTGCAAGAGGCTCGGAATTTGAAAAATGCACGTATCTTAAGATTGGCGACTTAGAGTCAAAAGATCAGGTTGAGGCCGCTATATGGCTCGGGAAACAGCCATACGTGGATGCCGGCAATATCGGAATATGGGGCTGGAGTTATGGCGGCTTCAATACGCTGATGAGTATGAGCGAAGGACGCAAGGTGTTTAAGGCCGGTGTCGCCGTTGCTCCTCCTACTAATTGGAAATACTATGACTCGGTTTATACAGAGCGTTATATGCGTACACCCGAGGAGAATCCGACGGGTTACGCCACTAATCCTATCGACAGAGTGAACAATCTGCACGGTGCGTTGCTCCTTTGTCATGGTGTGGCAGACGATAATGTGCATCCGCAGAACTCGTATGAATACGCCGAAGCGATGGTGCAAGCCGATAAGGACTTCAAGGAGATTCTATACACAAATAGGAATCACAGCATTTACGGAGGCAACACACGCAACCATCTGCTACGACAGATTGCGACATTCTTTGAAAAAGAACTGAAGTAAGTATTATTAATAAGGCGCATAATTACACCTTATTATATATAAAAATATATGGAATACTCACAAAAGTATTAAGAAAGAAAAGACAAAATGACAAATGACACGATATGTGCCCTCGCAACACCGGCCGGAGGGGCTATTGGAATAATTCGTATCTCCGGAGACAAATCCATAGATATTGCGGAAAAGGTTTTCAAAAGAATGGCTTCCGACGATGCTAAGAAGAATGTTTCCTTAAGCAAAGTACATTCGCATACGGTACATTACGGCAATATTGTCGATGCCGGAGGAAACGTAATCGACGATGTGCTTATTACAGTCTTCCGCGCGCCACACACATATACAGGAGAAGAGTCGGTAGAAATATCATGTCATGGTTCGCGCTACATACTTAATACTGTTATCCGTCTGCTCATCGAGAACGGATGCCGACAGGCTTTGCCGGGTGAATATACCCAGCGCGCATTCCTAAACGGCAAGATGGACTTGAGTCAGGCCGAGGCTGTGGCCGACCTTATCGCAGCTTCAAACAGTGCCACGCACAAGATCGCAATAGGTCAGTTGCGCGGTAATATCAGCACAGAATTGTCTGATTTGCGGAAACAACTACTCAACATAACCTCTCTCTTGGAATTGGAACTCGACTTTAGCGACCACGAAGAACTGGAGTTTGCCAACCGCGAGGAACTGCTCCGACTGTCTAAAGAGATAGACAAGCATATCACACGACTTGCTTCTACTTTCGCATCCGGCAGGGCTATAAAGCAGGGAATCCCAGTGGCAATAGCCGGAAAGACGAATGTCGGCAAGAGTACATTACTGAATTTACTGTGTGGAGAGGATAAGGCTATCGTGAGTGATATACATGGTACGACGCGCGATGTCATAGAAGACACAATAGATATAAATGGCGTAACATTCAGATTTATTGATACTGCCGGACTTCGGGCTACATCTGACAAGATAGAGCAAATAGGTATTGAGCGTACTTATCGTAAGATTGACGAGGCTACAATAGTATTATGGCTCTTTGACGAAGTTCCGTCAGAGGAAGAAGTGGAAAGAATCACATCGCTATGTCAGGGCAAGAAACTCGTCATTGTCAACAATAAAATTGACAAGATGGATTTGACACCTCAATTAAGCCTCCTTTTCCCAAATGCCGAAACAATCGGTATAAGCGCAAAAGTTGCTATCAACACGAATCTTCTGCGGGATATTATCTATCAAAAGTCTGACATTCCTGAAATAAAAGAAAATGATGTGATTGTTACATCAGCCCGTCATTACGATTCGCTTGTCCGTTCCCACGAGTGTATTTCCCGTGTCATTGACGGCTTCGGTTTTGGACTCAGCGGCGACATTCTCAGTGAAGACCTCCGCCTTTGCATCAATTATTTAGCAGAAATAACAGGCGAAGAAATCACCACAGATGAAGTTCTTGGTAATATTTTCAGCCGCTTTTGCATCGGAAAGTAATCTTTCTGCATCGGAAAACAAAGATAAAATTTGCATTATTCATAGAAAAATCATAATTTTGCAAACATGATTGAATTAGAAAGACATATTGAGATCTTGCTTTTAGGCAATGATTGCGTGATTGTACCGGGGCTTGGAGGCTTCGTTGCACATCACGTTAATGCTCGTTTTGACAGCAATGACAATATGTTTTTGCCGCCATTGCGCACTCTCGGATTCAATCAGCAACTGAAAATGAACGACTCTCTTCTCGCTCAATCATACGTTGAGGCATACGACATCAGTTATCCTACTGCCATCCAACGCATAGAGAATGATGTGAAAACCATGCTGAAATGTATTGAGGAAGAAGGACATTATGAGTTGAATGGTATAGGAACTCTGAAAATAAACAATGAGGGCAATATCGAGTTCGTACCATGTGAGGCTGGAATTCTTACGCCGGAGTTCTACGGACTTAGTGGTTTCAGCATCACGCAGAAACAAAATTCCTTGCAGGAAGAGAATGAGAAAACAAGCAATAACACAAGAGGTATCATATACATTGACTCCTCATCCGACAAGAAACATAAAACTGTAAACATACGTCTTAGTGCTATTCGCAATGTTGCAGTAGCCGCTGCCATCATTGTATTCTCATTTATTATAACATCACCTACCAGCCATAACAGCAAAGGTGTTATTACGGAAAAGGCTGAAAGTGGCATCCTTCGTGATGTACTTTCAAGCACCGAGACTCTAAAGAAGACTTACACGACAAGTAAGAAAGTTGCAAAACCGACTCCGAAGGCGGTTGTATCTTCACCAAAAGCAAATACAGAGAACATCAACAAACCAACTCCCGTACAAAATACGCAATCTATAAAAGATGCGACTAAGACTGATGCGACACATTGGAGTATCGTTCTTTGCAGTCAAGTGCAGCTTGACAATGCAAAGAATTTTACTGCGCAACTGAAAAAGGAGGGATTTGAAAGTACTATAATCGAGGGAAATAATGGAAATGTGAAGGTCGTATATGGCTATTATTCGACCGAAGCTGATGCCTATTCTGCACTAAACAAGATGCAAGGCAATGCACATTTCAATCAAGGATGGGTAACAAAAATCGATAAGAATAAATAATGAAACGCGTAAGATGTCCTAAATGCGACAACTTCATCACGTTTGATGAAAAACAATATAAGACCGGGCAATCGCTTGTTTTTGAATGTCCTGAATGTGGAAAGCAATTCGGAATACGCATAGGCGTAAGCAAACTCCGCAATACCCAAAAGGAAGAAAATCCGGAAGAGAACATCGAAGACATGAAATACGGCTCTATCGTTGTAATAGAGAATGTGTTTCACTATAAACAGGTTATACCTTTAAGAATGGGAGATAATGTCATTGGACGTTATCAGAAAGGAAATCCGATTAATTGTCCCATAGAAACTGTAGATCCAAGTATTGACATGACGCATTGCACCATCAATGTCAGCCGTGACAAGAAGGGAAATCTTAAATATATTTTGCGCGATGGGCCAAGCTATACAGGAACATTCGTCGACAACGAGATACTTGGTGACCGTGAGAAACGTGTCATATCAAACGGCACACTTTTCACAATCGGCGCTACAAGTATCATTCTCAAGACTAACGAAGAAGAGGAATAATTTTGATTAAAGCGGATTCTGCAAGACAACGAATATAGCGGAATCCGCTTTAAATATATCTTAATATCGCCTAATAATCAGCAATTAATTTGTTCAAATATTAGAAATAAAGTACTTTTGTGTCAAATAAAAAAGGCATGAAAAGGCTACTTTGTATATGTATATTGGTGTTATTATTGACTGTTGCATCGGCACAAACTCACGGTGTAATAGCAGATATTGAAACCGGACTTCCTATCAGAGACGTAAAAATATACACTAATACAAACAAAGTAGCAATAACAAACTGGCTTGGTGACTTTACCATATACGCCAATTTTCAAAGTGCGACAATCTCCCATGGCAAGTATATGGCGATTACTTTGAAGAAGGAAGAAATGACGGATACTATATATATGTTGCCTAAGATGCACACTCTTGAGGAAGTTGTAGTTTGGGGTAAACGACCTCATATGTCCCAAAGCACGAAAACAATGACAGAAGACGCAAAGCTGTATTCGCCCGGCGGCGGCCTCACGTCATTTGATTTCTTCTCTTTATTCAAGAAGTCTCCAATGAACCGCAAGCAACGCAAGAAGCACGAAGACATAATAAAGAACTATTAGAAGATATAATATTAAGACTAAAGATAATATCAAGCCAAAAAGAAATTGGCTTCCTCCAAAATATTAGAGAAAGCCAATAACTATTTATGTCCTATAATTTGATATTATCGAATTTATCTATCCTGAAGTGGAACATAATCAAATTTGCCAAGTATATTCTTATAAGCCGGACGGATTATTCTGCGTCCCTCAAAATTTAGTTCCTCTATACGATGGGCAGTCCATCCAACAATGCGGGCCATAGCAAATATCGGAGTATATATTTCCTGTGGCAGACCAATCATCTCATATATGAAACCACTATAAAAGTCTAAATTAGCACAGATAGGCTTCTTTGTCCTACGATGATTGCTTACACACTTGATGCCTTCCTGCTCTATGAGTTTCAAGAATTCATATTCATCCTCACGACCCTTCTCCTTAGCGAGTTCTCCAGCAAGGCGTTTCAGTTCTATAGCACGAGGGTCGCTCATCGTATAGACCGCATGACCAATTCCATATACCAATCCAGAACGGTCATACGCTTCTTTATTAAGCATACGGTTAATATATGTATCAATCTCATCTATGTTAGTCCAATCATGAATCTGCTCTTTCAAATGATGGAACATATTTATCACCTTGATATTGGCGCCACCATGCAACGGGCCTTTCAGAGACCCAATACCTGCAGCGATAGACGAATACGTATCTGTACGGCTTGAACTCGTAACACGAACCGTGAAAGTAGAGTTGTTACCACCACCATGCTCCGCCTGAATAATGAGTAAAAGGTCAAGCATCCGGGCATCAAGCTCGGTATAATCTTCATTTTTCAACATATAAAGAAAGTTCTCCGCGATACTCAGATTCTCTTTCGGATGGCGTATATGCAGACTCCTTCCTTGCACAGAATGGCGATAAATATTATATGCGTATGCGATAATCGTCGGGAAACGGGCTATCAACTCTATACTCTGACGCATGAGATTGTCGCGCGAAATATCATCCGGATTAGGATCGAAAGTGTACATCTCAAGCACGCAACGTGCAAGAATATTCATAATATTCGAGCCTTCAAGGTCTATAATATGAACTATTGTACGATGGTCGAGCGGCATATTGTCATTCAACAACTCACGGAATGCCGACAATTCTTCCTTGTCAGGCAACTTTCCGGAAAGCAAAAGGAATGCAATCTCCTCAAATCCGAAACGTTTCTCATGTAACAAAGGCGTTACGAGATCATCAAGTTCATATCCTCTGTAAAAGAGTTTACCATTAGTAGGCTTCAAATTTCCTTTCTCATCACGCTCATATCCCACTACATTACCAATATTAGTAAGTCCTACAAGAACTCCAGAACCATCTTCATTGCGTAATCCGCGCTTAACGCCGTACTCGGAAAAGAGTTCATTATCAATCTTACAAGAGTTCTTTACCTCATCCGACAATTTATATATCAAATATTCCTTATTCATAATTAAATTCTTTTTATATTAGGATATAATGCCTGGTGCTATTCAACAACAACTCTAAAACATAATTTTTATATGGCTTACCAGAGCTATATATAAGTTCAAACATTACAAACTTTGTCTGTTTAGAGTTCTGCTGCAAGTTTCTCCGCAAACTCCTTAGTTCCCATAGGCTTACCATTCTCCATGAACCGAGCTAAATCGGCTGTTGCATAGCCTTCTCCAAACAATTTTTCCATAGCAGAAGTAACAAGTGATGCCGCTTCGTTCCATCCCATATAGTCAAGCATCATTACTGCCGAAAGGATTATTGAGCATGGATTAACCTTATTCTGACCGGCTATATCTGGTGCTATACCGTGTGTTGCCTCAAAAATAGCATGACCAGATGTATAATTGATATTAGCACCCGGAGCTATACCGATACCTCCGACCTGTGCAGCAAGCATATCACTCACATAGTCGCCGTTAAGATTCATAGTTGCGATAACGCTATAATCCTTCGGTTTAAGAAGCGCATTCTGAAGGAAAGCGTCGCAGATACAATCCTTAACTACCAGTTTTCCAGACTTCAACTCTTCCGAATACTCGCGTTCGGCAAGTTCATAGCCCCACTTTTTGAATCCGCCCTCAGTAAATTTCATAATATTTCCCTTGTGAACAAGAGTAACAGACGGAAGATTATGAGCCAAAGCGTATTCTATTGCGCTGCGTATAAGGCGCTCAGAACCATCCTTCGATACAGGCTTTACACCGAATCCGGAAGTCTCAGGGAAGCGTACTTTCTTCACTCCCATCTCCTCTGAGAGGAACTTATAGAACTTCTTTGCCTCATCCGAGCCAGCCTCCCACTCTATTCCTGCATATATATCTTCGGTGTTTTCACGGAAGATAACCATATCCACATCTTCCGGAGTCTTCACCGGAGAAACGACACCATTGAAGTATTTTACCGGTCGCTGGCAAACATACAAGTCAAGTGTCTGGCGCAAAGCCACATTGAGCGAACGAATACCGCCTCCTACGGGTGTCATAAGAGGGCCTTTGATGCCTACCAGATACTCCTGAAAAGCATCGATAGTGGACTGAGGAAGCCATTCTCCTGTCTGTTCAAACGCCTTTCCGCCAGCAAGGACTTCTTTCCATTCTATCTTTTTGCTGCCATTATAAGCCTTTTCTACCGCCGCATCTATCACCATTTGGCACGCTGGTGTTATCTCTGCACCCACTCCATCACCTTCGATAAACGGGATTGTCGCTATATCCGGAACGGTCAAAACGCCGTTCTGTTTTGTTATTTTTGCCATATTCTCTTTTATACCTTATTTATATATAATACCTTAAACTCATATTCGAAGTCTCATCTCATGCCTGTCAGCCTCTATTTGTGCTTACTTTGCCAGCGAACTATAATTAAGAGCACTACCCGATTTGAACCACTCTATCTGTGCTCCGTTGTATGTATGCACAGCCGCGAATGTGTCTGTCGTACCGTCGGTATGCTTCAAAACCACAGTAAGCGGTTTGCCAGGAGCAAACTCGGTAAGTCCAAGTACACTGATACGGTCGTCTTCCTGCACTTTTTCGTAGTCATTCTTATCCGCGAATGTCAACGCAAGCATACCCTGCTTCTTCAAATTGGTCTCATGAATGCGGGCAAAGCTCTTGGCAAGGACAACTTTCACATTCAGGAAGCGCGGTTCCATTGCTGCGTGCTCACGGCTTGAGCCTTCTCCGTAGTTGTCCTCTGCAACAACAATAGACGAGATCGCCTTCTCTTTATATGCCTTCGCAGCCGTAGAAACCTCCACATAATTGCCACAAAGCTGGCATTTTACCTTGTTCGACTCATCATTAAACGCATTTACCGCACCCATTAGCAGGTTATCAGAAATGTTCTGAAGGTGTCCGCGAAACTTCAACCACGGGCCTGCCATAGATATGTGGTCAGTGGTACACTTGCCTTTAGTCTTTATAAGAAGCGGCATATCCTCAAGTTCCTTACCGTCCCAAGCCTTGAATGGCTCCAGTTTCTGCAAGCGGTTTGAGTCCTTATTAATAACGACCTCAATATTTGAATTATCGTCCGAAGGGGCAATAAAGCCTTTATCCTCCACCGCAAAACCCTTTGGCGGGAACACATCGCCCTTCGGCTCGTCCAGTTTCACATCATTTCCGTTACGGTCTTTCAGCGTATCTGTTGCCGGATTGAAATCGAGGCGGCCGGCGATAGCCAAAGCTGTGGTGAGTTCTGGACCAGCGATAAATGCGTATGTATTAGGATTACCATCAGCACGACGGCGGAAGTTACGGTTGAATGAAGTTACGATAGCATTCTTGCGCTCATTGTCATCCGTGTGTCGCTTCCACTGTCCGATGCAAGGACCACAGGCATTTGTCATAATTACAGCACCAATTTTCTTGAAATCGTCCAATATTCCATCACGCTCAGCAGTATATCTGATTTGTTCCGAACCAGGATTGATTATCAGTTGAGCCTTTACCTCTATATTCTTCTCGGCGGCCTGACGCGCAACTGATGCCGCGCGACACAAGTCCTGATAACTGGAGTTGGTGCATGAACCAATCAGTCCTACCTCCACTACCATTGGGAAATCATTCTTCGGCCCCTTTTCCTTCATCTCCGACAACGGTGTGGCTGCATCCGGAGTGAAAGGACCATTCAGATGCGGTTCTATATCACTTAAATCAATCTCCAACACTTGGTCGTAGTACATTTCTGGAGCTGCAACGACCTCATCGTCGGCCTTCAGTGCAGCAGCATTTGCCACAGCCATATCGGCAATAGTATCACGGCCGGTCTTGCGGAGATACTCCTCTGCATTTTTGTCGAATGGGAAGATTGAGCAAGTTGCGCCCAACTCTGCACCCATATTACAGATGGTCGCCTTTCCAGTTGCCGATATTGATTCGAGACCCTCACCGAAATACTCAAGAATAGAGTTTGTTCCACCCTTCACTGTCAGTATTCCGAGGATTTTCAATATCACATCTTTCGGTGAAGCCCAGCCTGAAAGTTTACCTTTCAAATGCACACCGATAAGGCGAGGCATCTTCAATTCCCATGCCTGACCGGTCAAAACATCGACAGCATCGGCTCCTCCGACACCGACAGCCACCATTCCGAGTCCTCCGGCATTAGGTGTATGCGAATCTGTTCCGACCATCATTCCGCCCGGAAAAGCATAATTCTCAAGCACAACCTGATGTATAATGCCCGCTCCCGGTCCCCAGAAACCAATATGATATTTTTGCGATACCGAATTAAGGAAATCATACACCTCTTTGTTAGTCTCCCGCGCGGTAGGCAAATCTTTCTCTACACCAACGTCAGCACGTATCAGGTGGTCGCAATGCACAGACGCTGGCACAGCCACCTTTTCCTTTCCGGCGTTCATGAATTGCAGCAACGCCATCTGAGCAGTGGCATCCTGCATGGCAACACGGTTAGGACGGAAGTCCACATAATCTTCACCTCGTTTGAAAGATTTTATATCCGAAGCATCGTAAAGGTGAGAATACAATACTTTTTCTGCATAAGTAAGCGGTCTATCCAATACCTTACGAGCGTTGTCTACGTTTTGTGAATAAGAGGCGTAAAACTCTTTGAGCATATCAAAATCCAGTATCATCTTATTACCTATAATTAATAATATGCCGCAAAGTTAACAATTATTTATCACATAGAAACATTTTTGCCCCATAAAATTGCATATTGATAACATTTTATGGGGCAAAACATAAAATCGAGTGTATTTTTATTCAATTTCAAACAAAGCTGCTAACAATCCATCACAGCCGTCTTCTATCAGGTCGAGTGCCAGTTCAAAGTCTTCATCTCCACCATAATAAGGGTCGGGAACCGATTGCTGACCTTTGAATTTCACAAAATAGTCGCGCATTCGCAGCACCTTTCCAAGTTCTTCCTCATTTTTTGCGCGCGACGAAATCTCCCGGTAGTTCTCCTCATCCATAACGATGATGTAGTCGAACTTAGCGAAGTCTTCGTCTTTGAACTGTCGCGCGCGACTGTCAAGTATGTATCCGCGCTTCTTGGCGTGCTGCCTCATGCGCGAGTCAGGCAACTCTCCCACGTGCCATGAGCCTATTCCTACAGAGTCTATATTATGCTTTTCAGGCCAAAGGCGGTCTTTCACCTTAGCTTTCATCACACCTTCGGCAGCCGGAGAACGGCAGATATTGCCCAAACAGATAAAAAGTAAATCCATATTCTTATAATTATTAATGTGAATTCTATAAGTATTAAAGTGCTATCTCATCAATATTAAAGCACAATGGATGCAAATGTATAGAAGCAACAAGGCTTGTACATCTTGATACATAGCTTTTGTACTAATTGTACAGAGCCTTTGTACTAACTGTACAGAGCCTTTGTACTCGCAGTACAAGGCC
>URER01000001.1 GCA_900547005.1 uncultured Prevotella sp. | reverse complement strand
TCCAGGCCGCAGGTACTAACGTCGGTGTGGTTACGGACCTTGACGGTAAGTTCTCGCTGACGATGCCGAAAGGAAAGACCGTGCTTCGTGTTTCTTACGTAGGTATGGAAACAGTGGAAGTAGTGGGAAAACGCAACATGAGAATCGTCCTGAATGCAGACCAGACCGACCTCGACGAAGTGATGGTCGTGGCTTACGGTACTGCGAAAAAATCATCATTTACCGGTTCTGCCGATAATATCAATGGTGAAAAGCTGGAACTGCGCCCTATCTCTAATGTGGCGAAAGGTATAGAGGGACAGGCTACCGGTGTGCAGGTTACATCTGCATCAGGACAGCCGGGCAGCGCACCGTCTATCCGCATACGTGGTTATGGCTCTATCAATGCGTCTTCAACTCCTCTTTATGTAGTGGACGGTATCCCGTATGACGGCAGTCTGAGTTCACTCAACCCGTCTGATATCGAGAGCATGACAATCTTGAAGGACGCTTCTGCCGGTGCGCTTTACGGTGCGCGTGGTGCTAACGGTGTTGTCATGATTACTACCAAGAAGGGTAAGGAGGGCAAGACCAACGTGACATGGCGTTCCACCCTCGGTTGGAGCAGCCGTGCACAGAAGCATTATGACCTCGTAGGCCAAAAGGACTACGTTCAGTTGGTTTATGAAGGACTCCGTAATGGTTATGTAAACAACAACGGTATGTCGTGGAGCGATGCAGAGGCTGCGGCACGCAGTGCATTGAGCAGGAACCTCGGTGGCGAGCTTTACAATCCGTTCAAGAACTATTCTTGGAACGAAATCATCGACCCGGAAACGGGATATGTCCGTTCTGACGCTCAGTCGGCATGGGACGAGAACTGGATGGACGCCGTAGAGGATAAGAGCGCGTTCCGCCATGAGCACCAGCTCTCTATCAACGGTGGTACAGAAAAGACTAAGTATATGTTCTCATTGGGTTATCTGAACGAGGACGGTACTCTGAAAACGACTAACTTCCAGCGCTACAACGCACGCGCAAACGTGGAGACTAAGGTTACTGACTGGTTCAGCGCAAACATCAATACTACTCTCGCTCACTCTGAGTCTAATTTCTCCGACTATGACGGAGCGGCTGTAAGCAACGTTTGGTATTCGGCGCAGTTCGTTTCTCCGCTGTTCCCTATGTATCAGAAGAACCTCGACGGAACAAACGTTTTGGATGCAAACGGCAACGCTCAGCTTGACTATGGCGAGGCCGGACGTCCGGGTTCATACAACGACTACAACCCGCTGGGTGGCCTTGTTGACGACAAGGCAAGCACAAAGAGCGACATCGCAGGCTTGCGCACCGGCATGGTGTTCGGTACGGACAGCGACAAGGCCGGCTGGCTGAAGGGCTTGAAGTTCGCCATGAACTTCGGTCTCGACTATCACAACTCGCTGAGTATGTCTTACATGAATATGTATCACGGAAATCAGGCCGGTGCCGGCGGTCTTCTCTACAAGTACACAGGAAGAACCCAGAGCTACACATTCAACCAGTTGATTACATGGAACCGCTCTTTCAACAAGCACAACTTCGATGTCATGTTGGGTCATGAGTGGTATGCTTACAAGTATGAATATCTTGAGGCCGGACGTTCTAACCTCATCGACGGCATATTGGAAATCAGCCCTGGTACAACCATGCAGTCGGCAGAGTCATATACGGACAACTATCGCATCAACTCTTTCATGAGCCGTATCAACTATAACTACGATGACAAGTACTACTTCTCGGCTTCTCTGCGTAGCGACGCTTCATCGCGCTTCTACAGAGACAACCACACCGGTACGTTCTGGTCATTGGGTGCCAACTGGCGTATGTCGAAGGAAAACTTCCTGAAGGACGTGAAATGGATTGACAACCTTTCTGTGAAAATCAGTTACGGCGAACAGGGTAATGATGACATTCTCCGCTCAAACGGAACATCAAACTATTATTTGTGGCAGAGCCTCTACGCATTGGGATGGAACAACGCCAACAACCTCGGTGCCGTCATAAGCTCATTGGAGACAAAAGACCTCTCTTGGGAGAAGAACCAGAACCTGAACA
This sequence comes from uncultured Prevotella sp., assembly GCA_900547005.1. Taxonomy (GTDB): domain Bacteria; phylum Bacteroidota; class Bacteroidia; order Bacteroidales; family Bacteroidaceae; genus Prevotella. The sequence goes on along the minus strand of URER01000001.1, from coordinate 146,646 downwards.
TCGGTGTTGAAGGCGCATTCTTCAACCACCGCCTGCGTGTAAGCGCCGAGTACTACAACAAGAAAACCACTGATATGCTGCTGAGCTACCCGATGGCTCTCTCTACAGGTTTCGGCGGATACAATGCCAACGTGGGCGATATGCGCAACAGCGGTTTCGAGTTTGAAATCGGCGGTACGCCTATCCGCACAAACGATTGGGTATGGAACGTAACATGGATGGGCGCAACCGTTAAGAACAAGGTGTTGAAGCTGACTCAGGAGTCGCCGGAAATCATCAGCGGTATCCGAGTGATTAAGGAGGGCTACGAGCTGAATACATACTATATGGCTAAGAGTGCGGGCGTTGACCCGGCAACGGGTGCTCAGCTCTACTGGGTTTACGACAAGGACGAGAACGGCAACATCGTCAACGAGCGTATCAGCGACGACTACGCTAAGGCAGCCAACAGCAAGTACTATCTGGGCAGCCGTATTCCTGATTTGTACGGCAGCATCTCTACCGACCTGAGCTGGAAGGGCATTGACCTGTCTGTCCTTACGACCTATTCTATCGGCGGTAAGATATACGACGGTCTGTATGCAGCCTCTATGAACACCACGTACAGCACCAACACATGGAACTCTAACGCTCTGCGCCGCTGGCAGAAGCCGGGCGACATCACAGATGTTCCACGCATAGAGATTGGCGGCCAGTACACTACCACCGACCGTTTCCTTGTTGACGCTTCTTATTTCGCAATCAAGAATATAACTCTTGGCTACACATTGCCGAAGTTATGGGTAAACAAGATTGGCCTGAGCAACGTGCGTGTGTTCACCAGTGTAGACAACCTCGCACTTTTCACACACCTCGACGGTATGGACCCGCAGTACAGTTTCGGCGGAAGCACAGACTATACATACGCTCCTAACAAGACATGGTCAGTCGGACTTGAAGTTAAATTTTAATTGAAAGAAAACAGATTATGAAAGTAAAAACAATATTCAGAAATACTTGTCTCGGACTGTTTGCCCTCAGTATGTTCTCCTCTTGCGGTGATATGCTCGATACAAACCCGACACAATCAATGTCCGGCAGCGGACTGCTTGCCAATGGAAATGCCGCACAGGTGCCACTGAACGGAATCTACAGAACCATGTACACATCGGGATGGACTACAACCGACAATACACACCAGTGCTTCGGAATCCCTGCTTATACCATAATGGCAGACGTCATGGGCGAGGATATGATCATGCAGGCTATGGGTAGCGGCTGGTTCTGGTTTGACGCCCTGTACAACGTGAAATCATTCTATACAAGCAGCGCATGGCGCAGCTACGACCTTTGGAATGCTTACTACACATGGATTTCAAACGCCAACTACATCATCTCTGCCGAGGAGACTATGGGCGGAACAGAACTTGAAAAGAACTACGCAATAGGACAGGCTTATGCCATCCGCGCTTATTCTTATTTCATGCTGGCCCAGAACTTCGCCCGCACTTATAAAGGACATGAGGACGAACCTTGCGTACCTATATACGATGGTCCGACTACACCAAGCACAACCGGACAGCCACGCTCTACGGTAGCAAAAGTGTATGAGCAGATAGACAATGACATCAATAAGGCTATCACCCTGCTCGAAGGAACGACTCAGAAAGACCCGAGCCATATAGGCTACGCTGTGGCTCTCGGTATCAAGGCGCGTATCGCTCTGGTTGAAGAGAAATGGACTGAAGCCAAGAACGCAGCTCACGACGCTATCACGGCAAGTGGCAAAAGCATTCTGCCCGTAAGTTCTTTCTCAGGCCTTAACAACGCTTCTGCCGGAAACGTAATGTGGGGCTTCACCATCATTGCAGACCAGTCAGGCAAATATGCAGGCCTGTTCACCCACATGGACGCTGATTGCGGATACTACGCTGCTTCTGCCCGCAAGGAGATAAACAAGGAACTGTATGCAAAGATGAGCGCAACCGACACACGCCGTGCATGGTGGAATCCTAATGACGCCAACAACAAGGACAAGGACGGCAATGAGTATGGCTATCAGCAGGAGAAATTCAAGTTCGCCGACATACAGACATGGATGGGCGACTATGTGATAATGCGCGTCGAGGAGATGTATCTCATCGCAGCAGAGGCTGAGTGCCGTCTTGGAGAAGAGACCGCAGCACGCACAGACCTCATGGCGCTGATGAGCAAGCGCGACCCGAATTACAGTACAAGCAAGACCGGCACTGCTCTCGGAGTACTGTCTTCAGACGTTACAGGCTCACTGCTTGAGGAGATTATCAACCAGCGCCGTATCGAGTTGTGGGGCGAGGCTGGACGTATGCACGACCTGAAGCGTCTGAAACAAGGCTTCCGCCGCACAAGAGCACAGGGATGGCCAAGCGACCTTCTTCTTTCAACACGCCCGACAGACGACCCGGAGGCTTACATGAATGTATTCACTATTCCGCAAAAGGAGTTTGACGGCAACGAGAACATGAATCCGGATACAGACCAGAACCCGGTAGGCGATTACAAATAAAAAGACATAATAAGATATGAAAATCAGCAAATATATATTCGGAATGGCTGTTGCCATGACTGCGATGTTCACGTCATGCGATACAGACAACGAGGGAGCTATATATAATAGCGACAATGCGGGTCTCAGTTTCACGGCATCTGTTCTTGCCGATGTAACCGTACCGGCCACAGACCCGACATTTGAGGTCGAGATTGTGCGCAGCAACGCAAACGAAGCGTTAACAGGCAGCGTGTCTTTGGACGGGACAATAGACAAAGTTCCTTACACAGGCGAGCTCTCAGCTACAGATTATTCATTCGAGCCGGGAGAGTATAAGACAACCGTAACGGTTGATGTTACTTCATTGGAAGTCGGTAAAATACTCGCTCTTACCATTTCCATCGATGATGCCGACAACGTAAGTATCGGCGGCAACGCATCAACCTCAATGTCCGTTATCAAGGAATACAATTGGATTGTAATCGGAAAAGCTATCTTTACAGACTACACATTTAGTGAAAACGGCACAAGTGCTGAAGTCGAAATAGAGCAGAATGAAACGCTTCCAAATAATTACAGACTTGTAGCTCCTTATGCAGCCGTTTATGATGACGTGACGGCACAAAATATAAACTTCTATCTCAGTGAGACAGGTGAGCCTCTGACGCTTGATAGGGGCTTTGTGAAACTGGATGCTGATATGGGAATTGGCTACTTGATGTATTACGATCCGGTGAACTATCCGGCTTACTGTAACTTCGGTAAGGAAGGAAATACCTTCTACGCTAATTTCTGTTTGACACCAGATAAGAGTGCTTTGTATTTAGGCGGATATTTCAAGTTCGAATGGACAGAGGGTTATCCTTATTAATCATAAAGCATACCTAAATAAAAAGGCTGTGCCGCAATTAAAGTTTACGGCTCAGCATCAAAAAGGAAACGCTATTGTGAAATAGCTATATTTAGATTAATGTATGTATAAAAGGAAGAGGACGCACCGCTTTTGGTACGTCCTCTTCTATTTTTATAGGCATGAAGATAAGGGAAAATAAAAGGGTTCACCCGATAAATATAGGGGAAGTCTTTTATTAGATATTATGTCGCCCTTTGCACACACTTTACGCCATGCTGTCTTAATACAGATTTACTTCAGAGTATTTAAGGCCGGATTACTCCGGTACTGAAGCCAAAATACTTGAGTAATCAGGCCGGAATTACTTGAGTACTGCGCCCAAATTACTCGAGTACTGTGCCAAAAATACTCGAGTATTGTGCCATAGTACTATGCTGTCCGACCGAAATAGGTTGCCCCCTGTATTTATCGGATGAGCCGACAAAAGGGGATATAACGCTCCGCCGCACATTCCCAAGACTCCTTATTACTCCTTGTCATGCGCTCTACCAGCAGCAGCAAACGTCAAACAGGCCTTTTTAAGGCCCTACAACGCCTCAAAAGCAGTCAGAGGATAAGTTATAAACGAAGGAGAGGAATCGCCCAAGAGAGGCGAAATAACAAAGAAAAACTGTCATAACACTACCCTTTCGTGCTTCAATCACACTCTTTTGCCATACTATTATTATATGATTGGAATGTCGGCACATTGGTTTTGCAAGAAATTATAGCTGTAATTTGTTCCAACGGAGCCTCTCTTAGACAAAAATTATAACTGTATTTTTTCACAATCCGTATCTACCTGATTATCAACAAGATACGCAACACGATGCAATAAAAGCCGTTTCGCAGCGCAAATTATATCATAGTTTTTTGTATTTTTGCAATAAGATAAGACTAACAGGATATGAAATTCAATTACGACGTGATTGTTATCGGAGGCGGACACGCAGGGTGTGAGGCGGCAACAGCGGCAGCCAACATCGGAGCGAAGACCTGCCTGATGACAATGGACATGAACAAGATAGCGCAGATGAGTTGCAACCCGGCCGTGGGCGGAATTGCAAAGGGACAGATTGTGCGCGAGATAGATGCGCTGGGCGGTCAGATGGGACTGGTAACGGACGCGACAGCAATACAGTTTCGTATGCTTAACCGCTCGAAAGGACCGGCCGTGTGGAGCCCTCGCGCACAGTGCGACCGCGAGAAGTTCATCTGGGAATGGCGACGCACGCTCGACAATACGCCAAACCTTGACATCTGGCAGGATCAGGCGGACGAGTTGCTCGTGGAGGGCGAAGGCGAGGCGGCCACGGCGGTGGGCGTGAAGACGATATGGGGCGTGGAGATGCGCGCGAAATGTGTGGTGGTTACAGCGGGAACATTCCTCAACGGACTGCTGCACATCGGACGGCATCAGATTCCGGGAGGCCGTATCGCGGAGCCGGCGGTGGCAAATTTCACGGAAAGCATCACGCGACACGGCATAAAGGTGGCGCGGATGAAGACGGGAACACCTGTGAGAATAGACAAACGGAGCGTGCATTTCGACGAAATGGAGGAGCAACCGGGCGAAAACGACTATCATAGTTTCTCGTTTATGAGCAACGGTCGACCGCTCCCCCAGCTTCCTTGCTGGACGTGTTTCACGACAAAGGAGACGCACGAGGTGCTGCGTAGCGGACTGGCAGACTCTCCGTTGTTCAACGGCCAGATACAGAGCACGGGACCAAGATACTGCCCTTCTGTCGAGACGAAGCTCGTTACGTTCCCCGACAAGGACCAGCATCCGCTGTTTCTTGAACCGGAAGGCACCGATACGAACGAGATGTATCTGAACGGTTTCTCGTCGAGTATGCCGATGGAGATTCAGATTGAGGCGCTGCGGAAGATTCCTGCGCTGCGGGACGTAAAGGTTTATCGCCCGGGATACGCCATTGAGTACGATTATTTCGACCCGACACAGTTGAAACATACGTTGGAATCGAAGATTGTCAAGGGCCTTTACTTCGCCGGACAGGTGAACGGGACGACCGGATATGAAGAGGCCGGAGGACAGGGAACGGTGGCCGGAATCAACGCGGCATTGGCTTGCGCAGGCAACCGCACATTTACGATGCACAGAGACGAGTCGTATATCGGCGTACTCATCGATGATTTGGTAACAAAAGGCGTGGATGAGCCGTACAGGATGTTTACTTCTCGCGCTGAATATCGCATACTGTTGCGTCAGGACGATGCCGATGCACGGCTCACGGAGAAGGCCTACGAATTAGGATTGGCTACTCAGGACCGCTACGACCTGTGGATGATGAAGAAGGAAAACATCGGAAGAATCATTGATTTCTGCACCACTACGTCGGTGAAACCGAAGGTGATAAATTCGTTCTTGGAATCTCTCGGCACGGCAACATTGCATGGTAGCGTGAAGATTGCAGACCTGATAGCGCGCCCGCAGATAAACTTTGAAAATCTTTCGGAACAACTGCCGGAACTCAAAAACGTCATAGAAGCATCGCCGATACGTAAGAAAGAAATCGTGGAAGCGGCCGAAATAAAAATGAAATACAGCGGTTACATTGAACGGGAGCGTCAGTTTGCCGACAAGATGCACCGTCTTGAGGACATAAAGATAAAGGGACGGTTCGACTACCCTACCCTAAAAGACCTTTCTACGGAATGCCGCCAGAAACTGGAACGCATTCAACCGGAAACCATTGCTCAAGCAAGCAGAATACCGGGAGTAAGTCCAAGCGACATAAACGTACTTCTTGTACTTCTCAAGAGATAAAAATTAAGGAGTTTCACGTGAAACAACAAACTCGTAACTGCACGTATAACAGCAAGTAACAACAATTTAAACCATAAAAAAATGAATAACAAACTATTATTGGACAACCTGCGTTGCATCCCTGACTGGCCTATCAAGGGCGTAAATTTCAGGGACGTTACAACGATGTTTAAGAGCCCTGAGTGTCTCAAGGAAATCAATGAAGAAATGTATGAGATGTACAAAGACAAAGGCATCACCAAGATTGTGGGTATCGAAAGCCGCGGTTTCGTAATGTCTTCTGCCCTCGCTATCAAGTTGGGTGCAGGCGTTGTACTTTGCCGCAAGCCGGGAAAGCTGCCTTGCGAGACCATCCAAGAGAGCTATTCTAAGGAATACGGCGTTGACACTATCGAGATTCACAAGGATGCAATCGACGAAAACGATGTAATCCTGTTGCACGACGACTTGCTCGCTACGGGCGGAACGATGAAGGCTGCGTGTGATTTGGTGAAGAAATTTCACCCGAAAAAGATTTACTGCAACTTCATTATCGAACTTGTCAACGAGAATTTGAACGGACGGGCAGCCTTCGACGATGACATCGAAGTGTCTACGCTGATACAGATTTAGAATAAAAAACGAACGGGCATCAAGTATTGGCAATGCGCAAAGTTGCCATCTCTCAAGAATAAGAAATGGCAACAAAGTCAATACTTACGTGAATTCGGAGAATTACGCGATAGCAATCATAACACATTTTATGCCTCGCGATTATATTACCAAACTGTGGTAACACAATTACCGAAGCCTGGTAATGTGATTACCAAAGACTGGTAACGAGATTACAAAGGTCTTGTAACAAGATTACAAAAGTCTTGTAATGCGATTACAGAGTCCTTGTAACGAGATTACAAGGGCTCTGTAACCAAATCAACTCAAAAGGACTGAGTCTTTACCGGTTGAGAAAAAGATTTGAAAAGCATTGACCCCATGTAATACTTGATACCTATTTGTTTCGCAGCGCAATGTTCCACGTGAAACCAAATATCCCCAAATCCTTTTATACATAAGGCTTTAGAGAATGACAAGAGAAGAAAACGAGAAGCGGTTAGCATACTTGAAAGGTATCGTCTCGACGATGCCCGAGAAGCCGGGAACGTATCAATACTATGATGCGGAGCACACTATTATATATGTAGGCAAAGCAAAGAATTTGAAGCGGAGAGTGTCTTCATACTTTCACAAGGAGGTTGACCGATTCAAAACGAAAGTGCTTGTAAGCAAGATATGCGACATCAGCTATTCGGTTGTAAACTCTGAAGAGGATGCTCTACTCATAGAGAACGAACTGATAAAGCAATACAAGCCGAAATATAACGTACTTCTGAAAGACGGTAAGACATATCCGAGCATCTGCATAACAAAAGAATACCTGCCAAGAATATTCAAAACGCGCAACATAAACCGCAAGTTCGGGTCATATTATGGTCCATACAGCCATCTTAGCTCTATGTATGCCATCCTCGACCTCATAAAGAAGCTATACCAGCCACGCTCCTGCCGCTTCCCCATCACAAAGGAGGGAATAGAGCAAGGACGCTACAAGACGTGTCTGGAATATCATATCCACAACTGCAAAGCGCCGTGCATCGGCAAGCAATCGTATGAGGATTATCAGCATAACATAGCCCTTGCCCGTGAAATACTAAAGGGAAACACACGCGAACTGAGCCGCATGGTGTATTCACAGATGCAGGAGAAAGCCGCCGAATTGAAGTTTGAAGAGGCCGAAAAGCTAAAGAAACAGTATCTGCTGATAGAGAGTTTCTGCGCCAAGAGCGAAGTCGTAAGCCACACGATAAACGATGTCGACGTGTTCTCCATAGTGGATGACGACAGCAACAAGACCGCTTTCATAAACTATATACACGTGAAAAACGGTGCGATAAACCAAAGTTTCACCTTTGAATATAAGCGGAAACTTGAGGAAACCGATGCAGAACTGCTGCTGACGGCCATCCCGGAGATGCGTCTGCGCTTTGAAAGCACCGCAAAAGAGATTATCGTTCCGTTTGAGATAGAGTGGGAAATGAAAGACTCCACTTTCTTTGTGCCACAACGAGGCGACAAAAAACGTCTCTTGGAACTGTCGGAAATGAACTGCAAACAGTATAAGTTCGACCGTCTGAAACAGGCCGAGAAGCTAAATCCGGAGCAGAAGCAGACGCGATTAATGAGGGAATTGCAAGAAAAACTGAGGCTGCCGAAGCTGCCATATCAGATAGAATGCTTCGACAACTCTAACATCTCAGGCAGCGATGCCGTGGCCGCCTGCGTGGTATTCAAGGGCATGAAACCGAGCAAGAAGGACTATCGGAAATACAATATAAAGACCGTCACAGGGCCGGACGACTACGCCTCGATGCAAGAGGTGGTGCGCCGACGTTACAGCCGCATGATGGAAGAAGGCACTCCCCTGCCCGACCTCATCGTAACCGACGGCGGAATAGGTCAGATGAACGTTGTCCGGGAAGTCGTTTGCGATGAGTTGAATCTTGATATTCCAATCGCCGGACTCGCCAAAAACGACCGCCACCGCACCAACGAACTCTTATACGGTTTTCCGCCGCAAGTTATTGGCTTAAAGACAGATAGCGAACTCTTTCACGCACTCACCAGATTGCAGGACGAGGTGCACCGCTTCGCCATCACCTTCCACCGCGACAAGAGGTCGAAAAACGCACTCCATTCGGCACTCGACGACATAAAAGGCATAGGGCCGAAGACCCGCGACACTCTGATAGCGGCTCTGAAGAGCGCAAAAAGAGTAAAAGAGGCTGATTTACAGGTACTTACAGAGATTATAGGGGCATCTAAAGCGCAGCTCGTCTACAATTATTTTCACGACAACGAGACCCATTCAAAATAAAAATAGTATATTTGCCGTATGAGAATAGTAATACAACGGGTGAGCCACGCATCCGTGACCATCAACGGAGAGATAAAGTCTGAGATTGGCAAAGGCTACCTGATTCTGATAGGAATAGGCGAAGACGACGGCCGGGAAGACGCCGACTGGCTCGTGAAAAAGGTCGTAGGACTGCGCGTTTTCGACGATGAGAACGGCGTAATGAACCGGTCAATCATGGAAGTGGGCGGCGATATCCTCGTGGTGAGCCAGTTCACACTCATGGCCTCCTATAAGAAAGGCAACCGTCCGTCGTGGATTCGCGCCGCAAGACACGAGATTTCCGTGCCCCTATACGAGTATTTCTGCGACCGATTGGGTCAGGAAACAGGCAAGAAAATAGGCACGGGAGAGTTTGGAGCCGACATGAAAGTGGCACTGACAAACGACGGTCCGGTAACAATTTGCATGGATACGAAAAACAAAGAATAAGGCTACGGCATCATGAACAGCGACATAACAATCAAAGAGGCGCAAGAACGCGTTGACCGTTGGATAAAGGAATACGGCGTGCGCTATTTCTCCGAACTCACGAATATGGCCTGTCTCACCGAGGAAGTGGGCGAACTGGCACGCCTGATGGCCCGCAAATACGGAGACCAAAGTTTCAAAGAGGGCGAGAAATGCGACCTCGGCGAGGAGATGGCCGACGTGCTGTGGGTGCTGCTGTGCCTCGCCAACCAGACCGGCACAGACCTCACCGAAGCCCTGCGCAAGAGTTTCGAGAAGAAGACCGCCCGCGACAAGACAAGACATATCAATAATTCAAAACTTAAATAGCTATGGCAGACAGTAAGAAAACACATGAATGCGAGCATCATCACCATCATGACGCTCCGCAAAAGAGCAAGTATGACGAGGCTTTGAGCAAATACAACACCGACATCAGCGATGCCGAAGTGAGCGAAGCCGTGAAGAAAATTATCGCCGAGAAGGTACCCCAAAACGACAATCCCGACACCAAGAAATTCCTTTTCGGCAGCATCGAGCTTACCACATTGAAGACTACCGACTCCGACGAGAGTGTTCTCGCCTTCACGGAACGCGTCAACGACTTTGATGCCACCTACCCTAACCTACCCCACGTGGCCACGATTTGCGTCTATCCGTGCTTCGCAAAGGTCGTAAACGAGTCGTTGGAAGTAGACGGAGTGGAAATAGCTTGCGTTTCGGGCAGTTTTCCTTCGTCTCAGGCCCTTATCGAGGTGAAGGTGGCCGAGACTGCATTAGCCGTGAAAGACGGCGCCACAGAGATTGATATCGTGATGCCTGTGGGCAAATTCCTCAGTGGCGATTACGAGGGAGTGTGCGATGATATCAGCGAGTTGAAGCAGACTTGTGGCGACGCAGCCATGAAGGTGATACTCGAAACGGGGTGCCTCAAGACCGCATCGAACATCAAGAAAGCCTCTATTCTCGCCATGTATGCCGGTGCCGACTACATCAAGACGAGTACGGGCAAGGAAAAAATCAGCGCAACGCCCGAAGCTGCTTACGTAATGTGTCAGGCAATAAAGGAATACTACGATGAAACGGGCATACAAATCGGTTTCAAGCCGGCCGGCGGCATCAACACTCCGATGGACGCATTGATTTATTACACTATCGTAAAGGAGGTTCTCGGCGAGAAATGGCTCACCAACAAGTGGTTCCGTCTTGGTACCAGCCGCCTCGCAAATATGCTCCTCAGCGAGATTGAAGGGCGGGAAGTGAAGTTCTTCTAAAAGACAATGGTGATATTGGAATTAGGCTAATTGGGCCTATTGGTCTAATAAGACTAATTAGACTAATTTGCCTAATTTGCCTAATTCCATTATCAACTAATTCCCCAAAAATAAGAAATCATTATAAAAAAGACGCCATGAACAGTGAGTTCTTGCCACAAAAAGGAAATTACAAGAAACTAATTGTCTATCAGAAAGCAGAATGTATATATGATATAACATACTACTTTGCCCATAAATTCCTTGAAAAAGGTGACCGAACCATCGACCAGATGATACAGGCAGCGCGCTCAGGAAAACAAAATATCGCAGAAGGAAGTGCCGCAAGCACAACATCAAAGGAAACGGAACTGAAACTGGTGAACGTCGCAAGGGCAAGTCTTCAAGAATTACTACTTGACTACGAAGATTATCTTAGAGTTCGAAACCTTAAACAATGGGAGGCTAACAACGAAAAATCAATAAAAACAAGAATGGTATGCAGCAGGCATAACGAAAGCCTATTCTATCGTAATGCAATAGCACTACGCAGCGATGAGACTGTAGCAAACATCGCTATAACCATGATTCATCAAACTGATGTGTTCCTCAGAAAACTAACAGACAGACTAAAAGCGGATTTCATTAAAAGAGGCGGCATCAAGGAAGAGATGTATAAAGCAAGGATAGAATGGCGTAAAAAGAATTGCTGATTAATTGGTCTCATTAGACTAATTTGACTAATGAGACCAATTAGCCTAATAGCCCCATTAAATCAACTTGAATAATCAGTCCAGCTTTTATTATTTTGTCCGCTTAATCATATAATCGAGGTAGGCAGTGAGCGACAAGCGCACTCTCTCATCCTTGACATACCTATCAAGGAAATCCATAGCCTCGGAATGGAACTCCCACATACGCTTTTCGGCATACTCAATACCACCACACCGCTTGGTATAATCCACCAAAACGGCGATTTCACCGGGCGTAACCGTGTGTTCCCTAACCTTATGCGCAAGCGCCACCATATCCTCGTCGGGATGCGCATTCAAGGCATATATCACCGGAAGGGTGAGCTTTCCCTCAGCCATATCGTTGCCAGTAGGCTTCCCTATCTCCTTCGAGTCGTAATAATCGAATATGTCATCGCGTATCTGGAAGATTATTCCGAGGTTCTGGCCAAATTTTCCTGCCGCCTCAATCTCCTCCTGCGAGGCTCCGGCCGACTGCGCACCGATTATCGAACAAGCCTCGAAAAGGGCCGCCGTCTTGCGCTTAATCACCTGATAATAAACTTCTTCCGATATTTCGCGCCTTCCGTTGCTCGTCAATTGCAGTATTTCGCCGTCGGAAAGCGTCTTGCCCAGCTCGGCAAGATAGCTCACGATGGTCTCCGAGTGGGTGCGCGACACATATTGCAGGGCCGTAGAAAGGATATAATCGCCCACCAATATAGCCACCTTATTATCATACATAGCGTTGACCGAAGCCTGTCCGCGCCGCTCCGAACTTTCATCCACCACATCGTCATGCACAAGCGATGCCGTATGCAGCAGTTCCAGTCCCACAGCAGCATACTGCGTAACCTTGCTCACACTACCGAAGTTCTTCGCCATCAGCAATATCAGGACAGGCCGCATACGCTTTCCGGCACGTTGCTTTATATACGACAAAGCCTGTGCCAGCAGTCCTTCACGATGGTCAAGAGACTCATTGAATAGCTCGATGAAATCGGACAATTCCGCAGCTATCGGTTCTTTTATGTATGAGAGATAATCCATCAACACTGTAATTTTGATACAAAAGTACGCAAATTATCGGAAATGTGATAAAAAAGTTGTATTTTTACAATCAAAAAATACAATTTTATATGTCAAAACTGTTTCTTATCGATGCATACGCATTGATATATCGCTCTTACTACGCATTCATCCGAGCACCGAGAATCAACTCCAAAGGGCTGAACACATCGGCCATAATGGGCTTTTGCAACACGCTCAACGAGGTACTGAACAAAGAGAAACCGACTCATATCGGCGTGGCTTTCGACCACGGAAAGACGTTCCGACACGATGCCTTCCCCGAATACAAAGCGCAACGAGAGGAAACTCCCGAGGACATCAAGCTCTCCGTACCTATTATTAAGGATGTGCTCGCGGCGATGAACATCCCCATCCTGCAAGTAGACGGGTTCGAGGCCGACGACGTTATAGGCACTCTCGCCACCAAGGCCGGAGCCGAAGGCGTGGAGACTTATATGCTCACACCCGACAAAGACTATGGACAGTTGGTGCGCTCAAACGTGTATATGTATAAGCCACGGCACGGAGGAGGCTACGACATCATAGGCGAGAGCGAGATCGAGGGCAAGTATGGCATCCCCACCCCGGCACAGGTCATCGATCTGCTGGCTCTGATGGGCGACTCGGCAGATAACTTCCCGGGCTGTCCTGGCGTGGGAGAGAAAACAGCCGTGAAACTAATCAATCAGTTTGGCAACATCGACAATATGCTGAACCATACCGATGAGCTTAAAGGCAAGATGCGCGAGAAAGTGGAGAACGCCGTCGACGATATCAAAATGTCGAAGTTCCTTGCCACCATCCGCACCGATGTGCCAATCGAGCTAAACCTCGACGAGTTGGCTGTTACCTCCCCCGATGAGAAAAAACTGACCGAGTTGTTCACCGAATTGGAGTTTAAGACGCTCGCAAACAAATTCCTTAAAAAGGATAAACCTGTGCAAAAGGAAGTTAAAACACAGCTCGATTTATTTCAAGAATTTGCGCCCGAGAGCTCGGAAGCTCCAAAAAACGCGAGTTTTGAGAGCCATAAAACGGTGTCTCACAAATACGAACTCATTGATAATGAGATGGATATGCGCCGTATTTGTGATTTTTTTCTTACAAAACAAAAACTATCCTTCGACACCGAAACGACATCAACAGACGCTATTTCGGCCGAATTGGTCGGTTTGAGCTTTGCCGTCGAGCCTTTCAAAGCATTTTACGTGCCTGTTCCCGAAAACCGTGAGGAGGCGATGAAGGTACTCGAAATTTTCCGGCCGGTGTACGAAAGCGAGCGCATTCTCAAAATCGGACAAAACGTGAAGTACGACCTTGAGGTGCTCGCCAACTATGGAATAGAACTCAAAGGTGAGATGTTCGACACGATGATAGCCCACTATCTGCTCCAACCGGAATTGCGCCACAATATGGATTATATGGCGGAGGTTTATCTGAACTACCAGACCATCCACATCGACGAGCTTATCGGACCGCGCGGAAAGAATCAGAAGTCGATGCGCGACGTGCCACCCGTTGATGTCTGTGAATACGCTTCGGAAGATGCTGACATCACCCTGCAACTCTACAACGCTCTCGAACCGAAGTTGAAAGAGAGCGACCTCTACCCTCTTTTCCGTGATATCGAAATGCCATTGGTGCGCGTTCTCGCCGAAATGGAGATGAACGGCGTACTCATCGACACCAATGCGCTCAAGGAAACATCCGTGGCGTTCACCGAGAGAATGCTCGAACTGGAGCGCAAGATATACGAAGAAGCCGGCGAAGAGTTTAATATCTCCAGCCCGAGACAGGTGGGCGACATCCTGTTCGAGAAGTTGAAGATTGTGGAAAAGGCCAAGAAAACCAAGACAGGGCAATACGTTACGAGCGAGGAGGTGCTGCAACAGCTCAAGAACAAAGCGCCCATCGTGAGCAACATCCTGGCTTACAGGGGATTAAAGAAGCTGCTCGGCACTTACGTAGACGCGCTTCCGAAGCTGATAAACCCACGCACGGGACACATACACACGTCGTTCAACCAGACCGTAACGGCCACGGGACGCCTCTCGTCGAGCGACCCGAACCTGCAAAACATACCCGTGCGCGGCGAGGACGGCAAGGACATACGCCGCTGTTTCATCCCCGAGCCGGGCTGTCTGTTCTTCTCAGCCGATTACAGTCAGATAGAGCTGCGCGTCATGGCGCATCTTAGCAATGACCAAAACATGATTGAGGCATTCCGGGAGGGTCACGACATCCACACCGCCACGGCCGCAAAGATATACAAGGAGAGCCTTGACAGTGTAACGCGCGACCAGCGCACGAAGGCCAAGCGTGCCAACTTCGGAATCATCTACGGCATCACTATGTTTGGTCTGGCGCAAAATCTCGACATTGAACGCTCCGAGGCGAAGCAGCTTATCGACGGATATTTCGCCACCTATCCGCAGGTGCAGGCTTACATGGAACAATCCAAAGAGATGGCTCGCAAGAACGGCTACGCCGAAACGTTCCTGCACCGCCGCCGCTACCTGCCCGATATCAACTCACACAACGCCACCGTGCGCAACTTCGCCGAGCGCAACGCCATCAACGCGCCCATCCAGGGCAGCGCGGCCGACATTATCAAGGTAGCAATGGTTCGCATCTACAGCCGCTTCAAGCGTGAGAACATCCGCTCAAAGATGATACTTCAGGTGCACGATGAGCTAAACTTCTCCGTTCTTCCCGAGGAAAAAGACCTCGTGGAGCGCATCGTTATCGAGGAGATGCAGAACGCTTATGCCCTCCGCGTGCCCCTCATCGCCGACTGCGGATGGGGCAAGAACTGGCTCGAGGCGCACTAAAAAAACACCAAGAACGTATCCCCCCCACTCCAGCAAAACAAATTGTCCACCCTTTCCATAGAGTAATTTTATGTGCTTAAATAGTGGCGAGTAAAGAATTGATAATCCAACAAAATTGGTTAACTTTGTACTTGGAATGACGAAAGAAGAACTTGTAGCACGTCTACGCGACATTGAATGGGATGATTTTGAGGTCAAGGCTGCGAAATCAGAATTGCCGAAGAATATTTGGGAAACCGTCAGTGCTTTCTCAAACACTTCTGGTGGGTGGATTGTACTTGGTGTGAAGCAATCTGGCAAGACATTTGAGATTCAAGGTGTGGATAACATGGAGAAACTTGAACAGGACTTTCTCGGAACACTTCGCTCCAGCAAGTTCAACCATACCATATTCGCCCAGCCTCAAAGATACGATATTAACAGTTGTAAACTGCTTGCGTTTTACATTCCAGAGGTTGACATGAAGCCTGTGTATTTCGGCAGTCCGACCAACACATTTATCAGAATGGGGAGCGGAGACCAGCGGGCGACAGAGGGCGAGATACGCGCAATGTTTCGCGACCAGTCGTTTGGCAAAAAGACAGAAGAAACAATACCGGAGTCCGGAATTGAAATGCTTAATCTCGACTCGTTGCATAACTACCGTTTCGCTCTTGGTGAAACAAGCAATCTTCCTGATTTACGTGATGTTGATGACGCAGATTTCTGCGAGAGTATCAATATTACCAATAATGGTTTACTTACTTACGCCGGACTACTGATGTTTGGCAAATCGCCGTATGTTTTGCGTTATGTACCTACATTCTGTGTGGATTATATTGAGATTCCTGCACCAACAATTCAACAGGCAGAAATCCGATATACTTACCGTATACCTGAGCAGCAGAATATATGGGATGCTGTCCAAATAATTCTTCGCCGTTTCCGTACTCTCGTTGATGCTCCAATACACATAAAAGAGGACGGTTTCGCCACTACCGATGAAAGCCAGTATCTGGTACTTCGCGAAGCTCTGGCAAATATGGTGATGCACTGCGACCATTTCGATTCCCTCCGTTCATGTATCCGCGTATATACCGACCACATAGAGTTCATGAACGGCGGAGCCTTTCCGCTGCCCGTCAATGAAATCCTCGGCAAAGTATATTCCAAGCTCCGAAATCCGACCATCGCCAAACTTTTCCGATACGTCGGAATCGCAGAAAACGCTGGTTACGGTATGAAGAAACTAACAAGCTGGCAAACTCTTACAGGTACAAGCCCTACTATTGAAAGCGACCGCACTATTGCTACCGTCACATTCCCTCTCAAATCCGCAATCCAGCGGCTGAACGTGCCCGATGTCCCTGTAAATGTCCCTGTAAATGTCCCTGTAAATGTCCCTGTAAAACTGACTGATACCCAACAAAAAGTATTGGAACTTATAAGAATTAATCCGTCAATCACCCATCTTGAGATGTCGCAGCGACTATCTATAAATGAGAAAACCGCCAAGAGAGCAACTCAAACCCTTCGCGAATCAGGTCTCATCAAACGGGAGGGAAGTGATAAGACTGGTCAGTGGGTCATATTAGTGCCATTTGAGACATAAAAAAGATACATTAGCCCCCGAAATCCCACCTTATAATCTCAGACCTTAAGACCTCAAACCTTTTTTGTCCCCTCCGACAAATTGGTGGATGATGTATGGAAGTAACACATTTACAGCCATTCCGCACTGCATCCATTATGCTATTGAAACGCAACGGCATTACCGTTGGATAAAATTTTCGCGAAAATTTTATACGGTCTGCATCTCACTGATTTCCAACGGAATAGAGAATGTAGGGTAAGAGTTGGCAAAATATCGCTATACTCACCGAAGACAAGGTTACTACAATAAATCAATAATATATAGTATTGTATCGGTTGGTAACGCCATTACTATTATACAAGTTTCGTACAACGCCTCTGTACGGTTCGTACAAGGGCTTTGTACAAACAGTACAGAACGTTTATACAAATCTGTACAAACTCTTTCGAGCTTTTAATAACATGAGTCCGACGAAATCACACTGCTTTGATTTCGTCGGACTCACGTTAAAAATACAACAATTTTCGCTAATCATCAAATCTTCTGACGTTTATAACGTCATCGGACTCACGTTATTTAACGTTATTTAACGATAACTTTCCTGCCGTTAATGATGTTCAATCCCGGCTG
The DNA here is from genome assembly GCA_900547005.1 of uncultured Prevotella sp. Lineage (GTDB taxonomy): Bacteria > Bacteroidota > Bacteroidia > Bacteroidales > Bacteroidaceae > Prevotella. The sequence continues at coordinate 128,968 of URER01000001.1, read as the reverse complement.
TGGCTTGCTCATCCGTACACCGCTGATGCTGTATATCCGCTGCTTCCGTGTCTCCGCATCCATAGACGTGATGTCTTCGATGTCCTTGATGCCCGTGGTGTCGAAGCCTACGATTTTCTTGAATTCACGCCAACTGTCGTAAATTCTGTAGTCTTCCTCCGATTCCATCGGCACATAAAGCGTACAATTGCTCATTACCTGCGCATCCGCCAGCACGAAAGAACTTCCCGTTGCAGTCGGCTCGCTCATATCTGTTGGTGCCAGCTTGCCCATATTCGTTGTTTCCTGTTCGTCCGTATCAGTAAATTCGGTGTCCCATGTGTTATGCTGCTTGCTTTTCACGAACATACCATTTCCAATCTGCTCTTCCTTATAGTCTGTACATACGGGAGGTATATCAGCAAATGAATATATAGAAGTTAAGTTATAGTCTCCAGAGAACGCATCTTCTCCAATACATACCAAACTATTAGGAAGGGTAACAGACTTAAGATTCTCGCAATCCCTGAAAATTTTGTTACCTATGGCTAATACACCTTCCTTGATAGTGACATATTCAAGATTCTTGCAATCACTAAAAGCATAGCTCCCGACAAGTTGTGCAGAACCCGGAATTGTCAGTGACGTTATTTCCGTACCCTGGAAAGCACGATTACCGATAGATGTTACACCTTCTTTTATTGTTAAAGACTTCAATTTTGAATAATGAGCCACATAAGATACATTAGACACTGAGAATCCGGTAAAAGCATAATCTCCGATACTCGTCACAGAACTTGGAATAGTTAGAGATGTTAAGTTTATGCAATCGTGGAAAGCAGAATTCCCGATAGTTTTCACGCCTTCTTGAATAGTCAATGAAGTTAAACTGGAGCAATCAGCAAAAGCACAGTATTCTATATTTTCCACGGAGCCAGGTATAGTTACTGACGCTAAGCTGGAGCAGCCATTAAAAGCGTAACTCCCGATACTTGTCACGGAATTAGGAATGGTTAAAGACGCCAAGCCAGAGCAACCTGCAAAGGTACTGTTTTCGATACTTGTCACTGAACTTGGAATAGTTACAGATGGTAAGCTGGAACAGTCTTCAAAAGCAGAACTCCCGATACTTGTCACGGAATTAGGAATTGTTACCGACGCTAAGTTCGTGCAACCAGAAAAAGCTGATACTCCGATACTTGTCACAGAGTTGGATATAGTTAAAGATATTATGCTTTCACAATTCTTAAAAGCATTATCTCCTATACTCGTCACACCATCAGAAATTACCAAGTCTTTAATTTCATTCCCATTAAGATATAAATGCTTAGCATAGGATAACGGATTATCCTCAAAAGAAATATTACACCAGGCTGTAATATCGCTTATGTTGACTTTTTCCAAGCTGGAGCAGTTATAAAAAGAATTTCTCCCTATACTTGTCAAGGACTTAGGAATACTTACTGTAATAAGGCTAGAGCAACCTTCAAAAGCACCGTCCCAATAATCATTATCGCCAATGATACTTGTCACACTTTCAGGGATAGTTATAGATCTCAAGGCAGAGCATTTTGTAAATGTCCCAGCTTCGATAATCGTTAAAGCATCAGACAGGGTTACTTTTGTGAGAATAGTACAGTTGCGGAAAGCACCATTTCCGAGACTGGTTACTGAATTTGGAATCACAACGGATCTGATAAAAGAACAATCTTCAAAAGCACACTTCCCTATCCTTATCACGCTATTAGAAATGGTTACAGTCAGGAGCTTTGAACAACCAGAGAATGCATAATCTCCAATCACAGAACCTGATATGTTTGCAGACATTAGGTTCGTACAACCTTTAAAAGCTCTTTCTCCGATACTTGTCACAGAATTTGGTATGGTTACGGATGTTATGCTTTCGCAATTCTTAAAAGCATCATCTTTTATACTTGTCACGCCGTCTGGGATTACCAGGTCTTTGACTTCATTCCCATTAAGATATAAATGCTTGGCATAGTGTAGCGGATTGTCACCAAAAGAAATATTGCACCAAGCACCAACATCACTTATATGGACTTCTTGCAGATTCTTGCAACTACTAAAAGCATAACTCTCTATACTTGTCACAGAACTTGGTATGGTTACAGACGTTATGCTGGAGCAACCAGAAAAAACAGATTTCATGATAGTTGTCACACCTTCTGGTATTTTTACGGACATTAAGCCTGAACAACCGTAAAAAGCATCGTTTCCGAAGCTTGTAACAGAACCTGGTATAGTTACAGATGTTATGCTTTCGCAATTATAGAAAGCATAGTCCCCGATGCTTGTCACGCCGTCAGGAATTACCAAGTCTTTGGCTTCATTTACGCCAATATATAAATGTTTGGCATAGTATAGTGGATTTGCATATTTGCTATCAAAAGAAAAGCTACACCAGGCTCCAACATCACTTATATGGACTTCTTGCAGATTATTGCAATAATTAAAAGCACCAGCCCCGATACTTTTCACGGAGCTTGGTATGGTTACAGATGTTATGCTTTCGCAATTCTTAAAAGCATCATCTTTTATACTTGTCACGCCGTCAGGGATTACCAGGTCTTTGATTTCATTTCCACCAATATATAAATGTTTGGCATAATATAGCGGATTTGATGTATAATCCCCATACTTTACAAAAGAAATATTACACCAGGCTCCAACATCACTTATATGAACTTCTTGCAGATTATTGCAATCATTAAAAGCACCAGCCCCGATACTTGTCACAGAGCTTGGTATTGCTACAGACGTCAAACCAAAGCACCTTTCAAAAGCACATCCTCCAATATTTGCCACGCCCTCTGGTATGGTTATAGACATTAAGCTTGAGCAACCCCAAAAAGCAGAATTTCCAATACTTTTTACAGTGTTTGGTATAGTTACAGACGTCAAACTATAGCAGCCATAAAAAGTTTGGTCTCCGATGCTTGTCACGCCTTTTGGTATAGTTGCAGACGTTAAACCAGAGCACAACATGAAAGCATATATTCCGATACTTTTTACAGAGCTTGGTATGGTTACAGATGTTATACTTTCACAACCATTAAAAGCAAAATCCCCGATACTTGTGACGCCATCAGGGATTACCAAGTCCTTGACCTCATTTCCATTAATATATAAATGTTTGGCATAGTATAGTGGGTTTCCATCATTGTTACCAAAAGTAATCTTACACCAGGCTTTCACATCACTTATATGGACCTCTTGCAGATTATTGCATAAACAGTATCTATTATTAGTTGATTATCAATGTTATACGCTCTAAACGGTAGAAAAGTGACCGTATGGATTCTGATTAGATACGAAAAGGTGAATATTTAACGTATTTAACTTTCGATCACATCAAGAATCACGGAATAAGGGTTGGGAGGGGGCACTTTTTACCGACCCCATAATGTGGTGAATGGAAGTTATAGGACGAAATTCATAAAGGGGTACGGTTGAAACGACTCCCTTGAACGTAGGGTGTGATTACATGTCAGCCCATTTGTTCTAAAAAGCATTTTTGTGTAGTTTACGATGCTACATTTTAGTGTTTTTTTACTTGATAAACGCAGTTTTTTCATTGATTGTGCTGGTTTTTGGGATAAAACTATTATCTTTGCGGTGTAGAATGTGATACCAATATCAAAAATAGCACTCTAATATGATATTTGAACGTAAGAAATATCTGGATGAACTTATTGCAGGACGTGGAAACGGTCTTGTGAAGATTATAACAGGTGTCAGACGATGTGGGAAGTCTTTCTTGCTGTTTGACATCTGGCATAACTGGCTGTTGGAACATGGGGTGACTGATAGTCATATCATCGAAATACAACTTGATGATTTCCGAAACAGGCGGTTGAGGAAGCCTGATGCCTTGCTCGACTATATAGATTCAAAGGTTATGGATGATGGCAATCCTTATTATATAGTTTTGGACGAGGTGCAGCTGGTAGAAGAATTCGTGGAGGTTATTCTTAGCTTGACACACATGCGGAATGTAGATGTGTATGTGTCAGGCTCAAACTCTCGTTTCCTGTCAAGTGATGTTGTGACTGAGTTCCGAGGCAGAGGTGACGAGATACGCATATGGCCTCTCACCTTTGACGAATACTTTAGTGGTATTGGTGGAGATATACGCAAAGCTTGGTTGAATTACTATACTTTTGGAGGACTGCCACAGGTGGCTTTGCTTGAAACGGAAGAAAAGAAAACAGACTATTTGAGTGGTCTGTATGAAACTACCTATCTGCGTGACGTAATTGAGCGTAATCATCTACGCAATCCAGAAGGAATGAAGGAATTGGTACGTGTAATAGCCTCAGGCATTGGTTCATCAACCAACCCAACAAGAATAGCCAATACCTTTCAATCTTCACAAGGGGTAACCATAAAAAGAGACACTATAAAACAATACATTGACTATCTGAAAGATTCTTTCTTGATAGAAGAAGCCTTACGCTATGATGTGAAAGGCAGAAAATATATCGGCACCGAGACAAAATACTACTTCGCAGATATCGGCATACGTGCTGCCATTCTCAACTATCGCCAGCAAGAGGAAACGCACATTATGGAGAATATTATCTATAATGAACTCCGTAGTCGTGGCTATAATGTGGATGTCGGTTTAGTAGAACTTGGAGGCAAAGATGAGAATGGAAAATTTGTCAGAAGACAGTTGGAAGTTGACTTTGTGGTAAACCGTCCTCCATACAGGGTGTACATCCAGTCGACTTTCCACATGCCTACGCCAGAGAAGGAACAGCAAGAGCGACGCCCATTATTGTCAATCAATGACCACTTTCGTAAGATTGTCATTGTTGGTGATGATATTCATCGCAAAGAAGATGAACTCGGCGTGTTGACTATTGGGTTGTTGGATTTCTTGACGGACAAAGATTTACTTGAACTGGGATAAACGTAATAATGATATTTTTAGCGAATACACAAATCCAGTCTTTGGTCTGTTGTCTATTATGAAACAATTCTCTAGAGAAAAGTGAGTGTCTCAGATTATATACTTACCTTTGCCATATTAACAAACAGTAACATACACAAATGATACGAACCCCACTCTTTTTTTCCCTCGTTGTGATACTTTCAACTTTAATCACAACTCTGGAAAAGTCCATAAATAAAACAGGAAGCTCAATTAAAGAGATTCCTGTAGAATTTTATGCACCTAATGAATACTATTCAGAGATTGATGTTGCAAGTATCGATTATAAAATAATATGTTGGCAGAATCAGTACTTTCAAAAGAGATGTTCGTCTAAAGGAAATAAGTACAGAAAGAATGCAAATGGCATCAATGGGTTTAGTTCAAAAAAAACACTTTTACAAAAACACAATCTACCATATTGTTTAACTGGTTTAACATCTGATATTCATAGAGGTAATGTACCCTATTACCTCTGTTTCAGAAATCTTCGAATTTAATAAGTGGCCTACCTCAGAAAATAGGCAACTTATTATTAACGAATATTTAAAAATTAATGGGATTAATCATATTATATTTCTTAGGTGCTTTGTCACTTTCCTTTTTATGCTCCGTATTGGAAGCAGTTCTCCTGTCTACCCCTATGTCTTTCATCACAATGAAGGAAAGTCAAGGCAACAAGACAGCCGCATTGATGAAACAGTATAAAAACAATGTTGACCGTCCGGTAGGGGCTATCCTTTCCCTCAACACTGTGGCCCATACCATTGGGTCTGCAGGTGTAGGAGCTGAATCGATCAAGCTTTTCGGTGAAGAATATTTCGGTATTATATCAGCTATTCTTACACTGCTCATTCTGGTACTTTCGGAAATCATCCCGAAGACCATCGGTGCGTCTTACTGGCGATCGCTGGCTATGCCTTCTACAAAAATTATCCGAATACTTATATTCATTACTTATCCGTTGGTTTTACTTTCGGAACTAATTACCAAAGTCTTTACTCCAAAGAACCAGCAGGCGACCATGAGCCGTGAGGAAGTTTCCGCCATGGTGGATGTAGGTACAACGGAAGGTGTCTTTCAAGAATCTGAGAGTAAAATCATCAAGAGCTGCATCCATCTGTATGGAGTAAAAGCCAGAGAAGTGATGACTCCGTCTGTCGTGGTGGAATCTGCCGACCAGAAGATGACCGTCCAGGAGTTTTACCGCCAGCAGGAATGGAACTTTTCGCGTATTCCTGTATATGAGAATGAAAAGGAATACATCACTGGATATGTTCTGAAAGATGCAGTGCTCAAGACCTTGTCTGATGACAAGTTCGATACTAGACTTGCCGATCTGACCAGACCGGTTTTGTCTTTTTACGAAGATGAGTCTGTCTACCATATTTGGGAGAAGATGCTAGAAACGCGTGAACACATATCTGTCATTATTGATGAATATGGAAGCCTGCGGGGAGTCGTTTCGATGGAAGATATCATTGAAACAATGACCGGTGTTGAAATCGTGGATGAAGACGATGTCGCTGTAGATATGCAGGCTTTGGCTAAGGAAAAGAACCGGATGCTATTGAAAAAAGAGAAATAACTCATGGAAAATCAATCGAACAAATGGCATGTCCGTCTTTGGAAAAACGCCAAACGCAGACTGATGAAAACCTCTCTGGAGCAGCTGATCTGTTTCGGAGTGAAATCAGACTTGCCACAGAGACAGATTATGGCCGTATATGCAGGCTATTCCTTATTAGGAACTCTGCTGCTTCTGATGCCTATCTCAACGAAAGGCGATATATCCTTCATTGACCACCTGTTTACGGTGGTCAGTGCTGTTTCCACTACTGGACTGACCACAGTTGACATTGCCACACAGTACACCTTTTTCGGGCAATTGGTGATTTTAGCCTTGATACAAATGGGAGGATTGGGGTATATGACCCTTTCTTCATTTATCATGCTCAAACTGACCGGGCGGTTCGGGACAGCCAAGGCCAGGTTGTTTCAGACTCAATTTTCTTTTCCAGACACACTGGATTCAGAAATCATGCTGAAGAACATTGTAAAATACACCTTCCTTTCCGAATTAGCCGGATTTGCGCTACTGTGCCCTTATTTTCTTGCAACGGGGGTGTCACAACCTGTATGGTCAGCTATGTTTCACTCAGTATCAGCTTTCTGTACAGCCGGATTCAGCATCTATACGGACAACCTGATGCAATTCCAGTCGGACGTATATGTAAATGTGGTCATCATGGTATTGTGTATAGCCGGAGCCATGGGTTTTATCATGATGACGGACATAAGCAGATGGATGACCCGGAAAGACTACAGAATATCCTTTACATCCAAGGTCATTGTAACCATCACAGGAACGCTGGCTCTATGGGGAGCCGTACATCTGTTTTTTTGTGAAGATTCCTTTCAGGCCATGCCAGTAGGAGACAGATGGATGGCTGCACTTTTCCAATCCGTTTCAGCCATGACCACTGTAGGATACAATACCGTTGATATCAGTCAGATGGTACCCATTTCACAGCTAATCCTGACAATCACCATGTATATCGGAGCTTCTCCGTCCGGCACCGGCGGAGGTCTGAAATCCACCACAATTTCAGCCTTGTATGCCTATACCAAAAACGCCTTGGAAATGCGGAAAGAGGTTTCTCTGCGAGGAAATATCATACCGCATTACCGCATTGCTTCGGCCCTGACTACCGTTTTGTTTTATACCTTCATCCTGTTTGTGGGTATTTATATGATTGGACTGTTTGAGCCGGACAACGCGGATTTTCTGAAAATATCCTTTGAAGCCGTTTCAGCCTTGGCCACAGCCGGATTGACATCCGGTATCCTCTCTGACATAACCTTGGGAAGCAAGGCGGTTCTGATCATTCTGATGTACATCGGCCGTGTAGGAGTCATTACATTCGGTAATGCAATGCTCGCCGGAAGAGAAGAAAACATCAAAGGAAGCAAAGACATGGCTGTATAGCATCTGAACTCTGCCCATATGAATGAAAACGATTCCGCTCCATTCATATGAGACGAGCCGTATCGATACCCTAACCGGTTCGATACGGCTCGTCTGTTTTTTTGCGTAATCCTATTTCTCAATAGTTCGTTAAAATTTGAGATAACGGCTAAGATAAGTGAATTTTCTGACATATGCAAGCATTGGATAATTTGTTGTTATCCAATGACTTGCTTTCTTGTAAAATTATAAGTCTGCTAATTTAAGGGAATATGCTATTCAACAAATCTTTATATTTGGGTATCCAGTTTTCTGCCTGATAATCGTAAAACTTATCATCAGAATTAATAGCAAAGGGGATTCCATACTTATCAAGCTGCTGCGTCATGAATGAAGCAAATTCTATCTGTTCCTTTACACTGTAATTATCGCCTTTGTTATAATCTCCAGGCATCCAAGCCCCAACCCATGTGTAAATACCAGTTTCCTTTTGCCAATCAACTGCAACCTTGATACTTTTCTTTATCAGTTGCTTTTCTTCTGCCGTACCTGAAGTCCAGCGTTTTTTGTTGTTTGTCTTGCTGGGGCCTGCAGCATAGAAATGCCATTCAGCCATCAGATAACCATTGCTCTGCGAAGGAGCCTGCAAGTATTTAAGACCTTCAGGATGAGACAGTTTCGGAGGGGCTATAAAGATGATTCGCTTTGGATTGGTCTTGCGAATGGTCGCCACACAATCTTCATAAAGAGAGTTGAGTTCAGCCACATCCTTTTTTACTTTATCCGAAGGTTCTACAATCAAATCAAACGAAACCTTTGGTGAGAGATCCTTGCATCTTTCAGCCATTATCTTCCACCACTTTACTACTTTCTCATGCTCCTCAGCATTTGGATTCTCCTTATAAGGCTTGGCGGAGAAGGCTATAATTGGAATCAGGTCATTCTGCATGCAGGTATTTATCTGCGAAAACAGTCTTTTGAAATCCTCATTCGTGAAACGATAATGATGCAGGCGGAATCTTACATGCTTGATACCTTGCTGGGCAAATCTCTTTACAGCCGTTTCCGAATAGGCACCATATTTATTTTTCTCACTTCTTCCCCACCAATCAACATCTATTCCCTTCTTCAGCATCTGCTGATAGTCTTGTGGAGCGATGGCAGAGGGCTGGGCGTTTGCTATGAATGCTGTCAAAGTCAGCATCAGACTTATAAATAATCTTCTCATGTTTCTATTATTATCTATTTTACCGACATAGTCACAATATAAAGACCGTCTAAAACAGTTGAAGTTAAAAACGAGAACATCTTTTTTCTTATTTTTAACAATCATCGCTGCACTCTATGTTTTATACGTGTAACAGTTTCTAATCCAACCTTCTTAGTTCCGTCCCAATTCGTAAGTTGGTCGGCGCAGCCATTGGAGCCACCAAGCGAAACGTATGTGTCTGCACTACATGACATATGATCAACAAAAGCGAGAAAGTTGTCAATGGCGTTGTCAGTGAATTGAACTTCATTCGTGGCGAAGAGTTTTGTCCAATTAGTGACACATTCTTGCTTGAAGTCTGTAAAACCTTTCCACGACATACCAGATAAGAAACTTTTTGCTGCCGATTCTATACTGGCTTTAGAGTCCAATCCAATATTATGCTTTACAGCAGATGCCATAATGCCATAGTATATGGAAGCCGTTTCTTTCTCGTTGAAGTTGACTCTGTCTGTCTTGGCAAAGGAAGATAGAGCTTCATGTCCCTCATGGATGAACTTGTCAAGCACTCCTATGTATCTATTTTGCCGAGCCATGCTTTCACGTTTAGCTTCGGTTTCTTGCCGAGCCTTTTCTTTTGCACCTTCCTCCTTTCGTGCTTCCACTCGTCTCCATGCATCAGTCATTTCTGGCTCTTGCCAAATGGCATTCCAACGAGCCTTCAAATCATTGTACATTTCCATAAGTGTGGTATTATAACTTTTGGCACTGGCGAGTTCTTCCTTCGCATAGACAAGTTGAGTAGTCACTCGCTCCACAGCCTTCTCGTCAAGTTGAGAGATGCGTTGTTTGACTTTGTTGTTTTCAGTCTTTAGCGCATCATTCTCGGCACGAAGCGACTTGTTCTCCTCTATCTGCTTATTGAGGTTCTGCATATAGTAAGTGTATGTCTTGTTGACAGACTTGCGTACACCTTCATTCTGTTTGTCACGTTCTGCATTGATGGCTGCAACAAGAGCTTTGATAGCTGCGTTGATGTTGTTTACACGCTCCTCACGCCACGCCTTTTGTCCGATAATAGTAGGAATTGGGATGGCAAGTTCTTTCTTTACGGCATTCATCGCTTCTTGAACAGGAACCTTGATGTTGAGAAAAGGAATGGTCAGCTCCTTCTTGTCGATTGTTGCAAGCACAGCATATTTCTCCACTTTGTCAAGAGCAACTTTCGCCTGACGTTCCGCCTCAAGTACCACCTTGTTTTTGTGCTTGCGTCCCCGTTTCTCTTCCTCTGAAAGTTCATCATAAGAGAAGCCTCTTGCCAAGCCATACTTATGCCCTACCTTGTTGTAATAGTCAGTATGCAGTTGGGAAAGGTATTGTGATTTGTCCTTTGCTCGCTCACCCCACACTTTGGCATAAGAGACCCTTTCAACAACACCCTTTGCCGCTTCCGATTTTGTGTAGTTGTCACGTTCTTCTTTTGGAAGTGCTCTCCATTCTTTGGTTGTAAGAACATTTTCTGGATTATCCTTGTGAATGTACTTGCTTCCGATGCGCCCACGTTTCCTTACTTGTTCAACAGGCACGGTCTGCACATGGGCATGGATGCTTGTCTCGTCACAATGCACATCAAAGCCGATGACATTCTCTTCTCCCCATTTCTCACATGCAAAGCGGTAGGTGTCCAAAGCCCAGTCATAGATGCCTTTTTGCAATACAACCTTGCTGTGGTCAGCATTTGGATCTGATGTATTGAGTTTCTGTTCACCAAAGGCAAGCCTGTTAAGCACATCATGGTCACCACTGAAGATGATGCCGACAGTGCAGTTCGGACTGTTCCTTGAAACTTGGTCGGGACGCTTGGCATCCATATATGGCTTGAAACCAAGTTCATCAAGTCTGTGCTGCAAGCGTTCATGCAACGGCACCGACTGGGAACCAAGAGGCACTATCTTTCCACCCTTGACTATCTCAAAGTTGAGTCTCTTGCGTGAGTAGTTATAATGGTTGTTCTTGTCTATGTCCGCGTTTTTGAGTTGGTAACGCTTCTCGTCCCAACCTCTGCGCTCCGCCTCGTTGCCCACTTGGGACGAGAACGATTTCTTGTCTGTGCCTACATGGATGGCGGCACGTGGTATGTTTCTTTCCATAAGAATTTCATTTGAGCTTGTAACGTAGTTCTTGTATAATTGGAGACAGGTCTCGGGCGGAGCCTGAGCATAATAGAAGGACTTTTTAAGTGAACAGCGTCAGCAGGTGAATCTAAAAGTCCCTATTATGTTTAGGACTTTTGTGAAAGTCCGTCACGCAAGCGTGCTCGCAGATCCTTACCAACTCTGCTATGACTCTTCCACCAACACCAACCCAAGACAGTCTATCAGATGTTGGAGTGGCGGATGTTGCTTTATCAGCCTTTGTAGCGCCATCTGCGGTGTTTCCGCCATCAGTAGGAAGTCTGCAATGTCAAGACCTTTGGTCTTTTGTTCATCGGTGGCATTGTCTTCCAAGATGTTGCTTATGACAACCCTTTTGCAAACAGATTGCAGCAATGGAATTTTTGATTTCCATTTGTCCGTTGCTCCAAGGTCAGGGAACAGAATGATGTCCCGACCTCCCAATACCTTGACAGCGATTTGGTTGAGACAGCCATGCATACCTCCAGTTGCCAGCCAGATGAAATTGGGGATGAAATGGGATGCGATTATGGCAGTTTTTTCACTCTCGACAATAGCGACCGACATTGTGGGATGCTGTGCCAGCAAATGCTCACCAAAGAAACATTGGCACAAGTTGAAATCTGGAAGATGAAGAAAAGCATGCGCCCATCCAACATAAGAACGTGGCTCTTTCACACGATGTCCGTCTTTGGGATTATATAGCATGACCTTGCCAGTCCTCACCTTATCATCCTTGTCAACTTGCCAATAAATGGTTGAGCCTCCCCACTTATAGGATGTTCCGACATGATACATCTTCATCAGCCTTTCTGTCTCTTGTTCACCAAAGACCTTGGAAAGGTACTGGTATAACGGATTGATTCCGTAATGAGACAAGGAACGCTCCATAATAGCGTTGGCGATATAGGAAATAGGCTTTTCTACGACTTTCGGTTGGATATTCCTTCTTGTCGGATATGGCAATTTGTCCTTAGATAGAAAGTCTGGATGCTCACGGAAATAGTCTTTAGGAGTATAGTGATACCCACAACTATGCTCATGGTCGCATTTGCCTACATTGTCAGGGAAGGATACTTCCCCCTCATCATCTATGTATCTTGTGAAACAACGCTTGCGCTCACAATTCGGGCATGTGTAACGATTACCCAATCTGTATTTCTCCAAGTGAAATCTATACTCGTTCATCATCGTAACTGAAATGAATTATTGGTGAATTTCAGCTTTCAGTTCTTTCATGTTTTCAGTTACGCACTTGTCAACTGAAAAACTGAAACAAATGAATACTGAAAACAGGTTGGTTTATGTTTCAGTTGCCTGTCATGTTTCGAACTTTACTTTTTCGTAAAATCCTTTCTTTGCCTTTGTGATTAGTCCAGACTTCATAAGCTCCTTTATATAGTTCATCACAGTACGGTCTGTAACACGCAGATTCTCCATTCCTGTTTTAATGGCAGTTTTTGTGTCAAAACTGTCTTCCAACAGATACAGCAATTCCTTGGACATAGAATCACAGGTGTCTTCAGCAACAAAGGCTCGGCAGCGTTGATAGCAATTCTCACAGTATTCATTGAGTCGTAATGCTCCTTCTATGGAATCCACATCAATACTTTGCAGATGGCTCTCGCCACAGGCGTATCTTAGAGCTTGGAGCAATAAGGCAATGCGTGCGACGTGGGTATTGTGCTTCATCACCCTCGTTTCAACATCCTCATCGTCCTCTATGGCATTGATGGCATCCACATTTCTGTTCCACCAACCAAAGAAAAGGGAATGTGCGTCCTTGTCCATATAAAGGATATTTGGACAACATTCATTTGTGTCATTACACCTTGCATAGTCAAGTCCAAAGATTTTCCCGATGATGTCAGCCCATTTTCTTGAAGCCTCGCTCTGGCGCACATGACCGTCTTCCTCATCCAGCCAGTGTGGAACTTTCTTGGATTTGGGATATACAACCAGAATACGGTCAAGAAAACCAGTATCCATGAATTTGGAAGCCATCAGTTCCTTCATTCGTTTGGTCTGTGTTGTACCGATGATGTTGACACATGGCTCTTCTACACGTTGTGGGCGGTCATTCTTGACACGTGTGTTCTCCAAGTGGCATCCGCTCCAGATGGAAAGTAGGCGTTCAAGCATGGGATTTTTCCCATACCTGTCTGTATTGGCAAGCAGTCCGAGAATTTCATCATAGTTGATGGCTATGCCACGCAAGTTGTTGTAATGCTCCAATACCAGAGCCTCCAATGTAAAGTCATCCAATGTGACCCTTTTCAGAATAGGCTTCTTCATTTCCTTGCTTCCGCTTTCCTTTGTTGCACATGCTGCCTCATATAGGTCAAGTTCATAGCAAAACTTGTCAAACAGCTTTCGTTCATACTCCCGAATTGGCTTGTATGCAAGCTGTAATGGTGGAGTTTTGCCCATGCCAGGTCTGCCAACCAATATGATATAAAGGGCGGCATTCGTGTCCCAGTCCTGCTTAACGTGAATACGATAGGTATTGCCAAGAGCCGCTGATGCTGCCGACAGCATGGACATGGCGACATAATCCACCTTGAAATTGCCGTGCACCACCATGTCTATGATGATGGACTGCATTTTTTGTGGAAATACCTCAAGAGGGAAGCCTGAGTCCGCTAAAGACTCGGCTTCCATGTTGATTTTGTTGCAGAGTTCAAGCGCATCCATGATATTACCAGTTTAAGGTTTTCGGCTTGCGCTTGTTTCCTGCAAGAATGGCTGCATTCTCCTCCTCTGCCGTGAGAGGTACAGGATTCTTGCGGTTAGTCTCCAGCCACTTGTCAAGTTCATCCTGATAAAGGCAGTATCGCTTGCCCGGCTTGGTGGCAGGAATGCTGCCGTTGCCAAGTTTCATGTAGAGAGTTGCCATCGGCATTTTGAGATATGCCGATGCTTCCTCCACACTCATAGGTATGTGCGTGTTCGCCTTGTGTGGCTTGTTCTGTGATTGCAGACTGACGATCATCTGCTTCATGCCCACCACTTCATCCCGAAGCTGGGCAACGACCATTGGAAGGTCGTTGAAAGTTAATTCCTTATTCATTCTGATACTTTGTTAATAACTGGTGCAAAGGAACAGAATGATGCTTCCGTTACTGAGATTCGTGACAGTCATTTGTCATTCACGAAGGAATAACTCTAACAATGGGGATTATTCGGGAGTTTCCTCTTTAACATCATGAAACTCATATCTACCATTAGCAGGCTCATCAATAGGGATTATATCATTGGAGCATGGTGCTTTCAGGTTCTTCAATGTGCTGTAGTCCAAGCCTTCAAACGGTTTTGGGAACAAAGCCTTGATAAAGGATATTCGCATTGCCATTGTGTAATCACGCTTACCCAAACGTTCTGCGATATTCCACACGAAGTGCCTTAAAGGAATATTCTCAACCGTCTCCTTGAAACGGTTTATTGCTGTCGGGGTATATTTGGTGTCGTTGCTCCATTCCTTGACAGCCTCAATTACCTTGTACAAATCTTCCTCATAAAGAAACCTTGACATGGTACGATGCACATAGTCAAGTACGGCTCTTGTTCGCTTGTCCTTTTCCTCCTGTGCTTCTTTTTCTTGTGCCTCTACACGCTTGGCATAGTCTTCATGACTGTATTGTGCTGACTCTGTTTGTGGTAATATTTGCTTTGGCTGTTCTTGTTCTGTTGCTGGCTCTGCTTCTACAACGTTTTTCTTTGTCTTGCTGTTGCTACCAATGGTCATCAGTTCATAGGGATAATTCACCATGGAAATGAATATCGCCCAAAGCAGGATGTTGCTCCCTACAAAGATGATTGACTCGACAAACAGACTTTGGTGAAAGTCATTGCCTACATACATAGCCACGACAAGAGAGATGGCGAGAATTGCAGTACCAACAAAAGCGTAGATGGTACAATCTGAAGTTGTCTTGTTTTCTATCATTATTGTATTCGTTTTATTGTTATTCGTTCAAAAACTTCCACAAAGTTAGATGCAGAAGCATGTAAAAACCGCATTTACGTTCTCTGGCACTCTTTCTTTTACGCTTTATTAGCGTTCTAATATGATATCATACTCTGAATCATACTTTAAACTTCTCGTTAGTGACAGTTGCCGCTAATTGCTGACTACAAAGGTAAGGATGAAGAAAAGGGATATTTGCAGTTCCTCTTTAATATCAACAGAAATTGGAATGTATTTGTCGAATTGGTTCTATCCACGACAGCAAATAGAACCAACAAAATGAGAAAAGGACTATTGGAACACTATCATTCCAACAGTCCTTTTCTGCGTGTTATTGTCAAATGGTTACTTCTTCAAGGTGATACAGCCAACCGAAGCACGCTTCTGGGCATCGGAAATCTTGGCATACACCTCTGTTGTTGCCACATTCTTGTGACCGAGATAACGCTGCACAACCGCAATACTTGTTCCTGCGTCCAACTGGAGACAGGCAAAGCTGTGGCGTGAGCAATGATAGGAGATATGCTTGGTAATCCCTGCATCTTTCAGCCAGTTCTTCAATGGTGCCTGCGTCATGGAGTCTTTGAAATCGGGGAACACCTTGCCTCGTTTATTCGGTGAATAGCCTATCAGTTCCAAGGCTTCCTCACTGATTGGGTTATGCACGATGTCCTTTGTCTTCTGCATTCGTGTAGTGACATACATCACACCATCGCTGCCGTATGGCTGTATTTCTTCCCAAGTGAGTTTCTTGATGTCGCTCTTTCTCAAAGCCGTTAGGCAAGAGAACAGGAAGGCTCGCTTCAAGGCAGGAGCAGAGCATGGTGTGGATGCCAAGCGGATAACCTCGTCCTGTGAAAGATGCTCCTTGTCAGTCGGGATTGTCTCGATACGCTCCAAAAAACCGTTCGGGTTCTCCTTTATCTTATGGTCACGATAGGCTGTATGGATTGATGCACGGAAAGTTGACCAGTAGTTGGCTGCCGAGTTGATATGCAGCTTTCTGTTCTTATGCAGTCCCTGTGGTGCTGTCAGCAGATACTCACGAAATCTGTTGCACAAGTCCACGTTTATCTCCCCGAAGGTACACTTGCCTTGCGTGAAGGTACGAAAGTGCATATAGACGTGCTGCCACTTGGAGTTCTTCTTGTCTGCCAGTTTCTTGAAATAGGCAAGGAAATCTCCTTTCATCTTCTCCTTGTCGAAGAAATCGTAACGCTCGTTGACGATAGCCTCGAAGCGACGGCAGCGTATCGCCTCGGCTCTTGCCATAAGGTTGAGGTTGTACTTCTGTTCCATCTGGTTCTTCGGCTTGGCATAGATGTAGATGCCAAGCGACTCATGGCGAATGACTTTCATCGTGCTCTCGTCACGATAGCCTGGATAATAGTCAAGATAATAGGACAGCATGCGTCCGTCCTTGATTTTGCGTGTACGCAATGATACGGTCTTGCAGACATTACTCATAGTTGTATTGATTTATTGATGAATATTCATGGTGAAGTGTCTCTTCACGGCTGCAAAATAACTGAATGATACTTCCGTGACTCCAATTATTTGCAGTCATTGATGGATAATACTGAAATCATTTGAAATCACAGTCCTTTTGCTGCTCTTTCCGCCATCGCTCGCTCCACATCCGTCCTCAAAAGCAGGTTCTTTACACCCACTTTTACCTTGCTGATATGGTGAACTCTCACTATATGGCAGATGTTGGCACTTGTCAGACCATACAACTGCTGCACTTGTTCGGTGGTATAATAGTTGTCATCGCTCATGAGGTCAGTCCTGCGCAGTTCTTCAAGATGTTCCTTGGAATAATAGGTGCGACCATACTCACGTTTGGTCGGTATCTTATGGCGGTAAGTGTATGCCCTGAGTGCCGACTTGCTCATGCTGAAAGCATCCCCTACATCATCAGCAGTCACCCATTCCGTGATACTGTTGAGGTCAACGGCAGTACCGAAGAATTCATCAATATGTCGTTTGCTGTAATAGTTCTTGCCAGCGATACGGCACATCGGTATCTTGTTGCGCTTGGCGGAGGTGTAGAGCCAAGACTTCTTGACCTTATAAATGGACATCACTTCTTCACCCGAATAATAGTCAAGCACCTCATTCTCCTCTTTCCCTTTTGTTGATTCCAGGTTTTGTGTTGGTTTTTCTGCTTTTGCCTTTTTACTGAGCTTGCTCTTGCTGGCAGGAATCACACGCTTGTAGGGATTACCCTCAAACATCTTCTCTATATCTGCCTTTCTAACGAATGCCATTCTGCTGCTCAATCTTGATGCCTTCAACTTGCCGTTAGCCACAAGTTTGTAGATATACTGTCGTGTGCATCCCAACAGAATGGCAGCTTTGGAGAAGGTAAGATACTCCTGATGTTGCAGATCCATGATTGGCTCAATACCGTTAATCAAGTCCTGCTGTCTTTTCTTCCTAAGACGTTTTGCCTCTGCCTGACATTCCTCGGAACAGTATTTCTGCATACCACTCCTTGACATGAATGTCTTGCCACAAAAATCACATTTTCTTGTCGGTCTCATACTCTTTGATATTGCTATGTTCTACATACTTTGAGTATTCCACCGATGGAGTAAACGGAAGTGAACCATTGACAACCTTTGTCAACCCAGTCCACGATATTACGCTTTTTGCCTATCAGCTTTCAAATCTGTCCTCCATCGTAACCACTCGTAAACTCTTGTCAACTACGTTCACGATATGACAAAATAAAAGCTCCGCAAATTCTCCACGGTAGAAATACGCTGCAAAAATATGTGGAAAATCGGGAACTGCCAAAAAGCACTCAGAAAGTGTTAAAAATCAAAGAGTATTGAAAATCAGGGTTTTATACTTAGTTGATCATAGTAAGTTATGGTTAGTTATAAGGCTCTAAATACAACCGGAAAAAACATTATAGTCAATATTTGTCACAGAGCTTGGTATTGTTATAGATGTTAAACCGGAACAATTTTCAAAAGCATTATACATAATACTTGTCACAGGATATTCTACTCCATTATAGGTAATACTTTCTGGTATTACCACAGAGCCCCTATATTCGGGTGTGGGAGAACCTCCTGATTTGTACGTAACTTCCGCGGTCTTTTTCGTTTTGTCCACGTTGTAGTAGATGCCGTCGATACAACAGGTATAGGCTTCGGCATTTGTGATTCCCACTATTGCCATTACCGCCAGCAATAGGAATTTGTGAATAGTTTGTTTCATGTTATAACATTTTTTGTTTGCCGACAGCTCCACATCGGCATAATAAAAAAGCGTGTTATAGCATATACAGAAAAAACGTGGAAACTATATATACTAAAACGAACCTAATTTAACTTGATGAAATCTGATAGAAACATCTGCAAATAACTGATAATAAGTGATATTTTAATAAATATCAAAAGATAAATAAACTTAAAGGAATTGAAGTTCTTTAGGGATATATGGGAACATTTACGGGAAAAGCATTACCTTTGCAGTCGTAACATAAAAACGAGGCGAATATGAAAATCAGTATCACTACAAAGGAATGCAAATCCAAGAGCGAGAGTGCGCTCCGTAAAGGCAACCTCTGCTTTCGACTTCGGGATAAGGGCGTTGACGTCAAAGTACGTTCCGATATTGAAGTGCTGCTTGATTTTTGGGACAACGACAATTTATCTTATAAAAGGACGAAGCAGGTACCATTAGATGAGCAGAAGCGGACGAAGGAGTTGGTACGTTCAATTACAACCACGCTATCAGAAGAATACGATGCAACCACGGCAGATGTCACTTGGATGAGGAATGTGATAGATAAATGTGCAGATCCGGTCGCTGAGTCTAAGGAATCACTCTCGACTGTCATATCAAGAATGGAACAGTATGTTGCCGAGCATCCCATGAGTCCGAAGTCTGCACTTGTCTATAAGCCGACCATCAAGAAGCTCCAACGATATGAAGCCTACAAGAGGGAAATGGAGGGCAAGGATGGCTTCACGCTCTATTGCGAGACAATCCGTCCAGAGGATTATCTTGATTTCCGTGAATATGTCATAAACGAACATCTCCTTTATAAGGATTATCCGGAGTTCTACGAGCAGTTCAGCATTGGTGTGCATCCGCCCAGACAGCTTTCAAGCACACAGGTAATAGGCATCATGCACCACCTCCGCATAGTCGGTCATTGGTGCATCAAGATGGGCTTTACCACCAACCGCTCATGCGATGCGTTCACCATCCCCTCTCCCGTGCAAGGCTCTCCATTCTATCTGACCATAGAGGAGCGTGACAAGGTGTTTCATGCCGACCTCAGCCATAAGCCTGAATTGGAAATCTACCGTGACCTGTTCATATTCCAATCAATGGTAGGGTGCAGAGTCGGTGACATGTTCTCTTTCACAAGAGACAATATTGTCGGAGACATGTTGCAGTATCTGCCGCACAAGACCATGCGTAAGCGTCCGCAGACGGTAAATGTCCCTCTGACTTCAAAGGCTATAGAGATACTAAAACGCTACGAAGGCAGACAGAAAACGCTTCTGCCGACAAAGCAAATATACCAGTATAATAAAGGCATCCGCGCGGTGCTTCGGGAATGCGGTATCAACAGGACTGTGACCATTCTTGACACAGTAACGGGGCAAGAGGTGCAGAAACCGATATGCGATGTCGCATCAAGCCACATGGCAAGGCGTAACTTCATCGGCAACCTTTACAAGAAAGTGAAAGACCCCGAACTTGTAAGCTCCATGACTGGACACGTCAACGGCAGCAGGGCTTTCGCAAGATACAGGGAGATTGATGAGGAGACAAAAGTGAACCTTGTCAACCTCATCAACTGAAAGCAAAGAACGCGATTTACCAACCCCACAAAACATAGCGCATTATGAAAGTAACGGCATTTATCCGGGAGACCTCGGCAAAGAACAATATAACCGACCACGCACACGTCTATTTCCGTGTGCGTGACGGCAAGACTGACATCAAGGCTGTCAGCGAGCTTTCCATCAATCCCAACCACTGGAGTGCGGAGAGGCAAGGCTACAAGACACGTGTGGCTCTTGTTGCAGAATCCAAACGAACGGCTTTCGATAAAGCTGTACAGGATTTGACAGCTCTTATATCCTCTCAATATTATCATGGAGCGGACAGCAGATGGTTGAAAGGTGTGATAGAGGAATTTCATCACCCCAACATAAACATACGACAAGGCAGGAAGGGCGATGAATACAGCCTGACATATCAGTGCCAGCAGTATGCAGAGAACCATCCTATGGAGAATGAGACCGCAAGACACCATAAACAAAACCTGCGCAAGATACAGCACTTCGAGCGTTTCCAAAGGGATATCATGCGCAGGCGGGGATATACCATGCGTATCGACACCATGACGGCTGATGACCTGCAAGAGTTCCACAAGTATCTGGTCAACGAGGCGGAATATTATGAACACTACCTACAAATCTATGATGACATTGAGGAACGCTACAAGCCCAGACAGCTTACAGAAAACTCCATCAATAAGATATTAAGGTCACTGCGCACGGTAGTCAACTGGTGCCTGAAGCACAACATCACCACCAACGACCCATTCGCCACATTCGAGATGCCGAAAGTATTGGATAGTCCTCCTTTCTACCTGACACTTGAAGAGCGTGACAAGGTTTATTATGCAGACCTCACTGACGAGACACCCTCGACACAGGTATATCGTGACATCTTCATGTTCCACTGCCTTATCGGCTGCCGTGTGGGCGACCTTGAGAAGATGACACGTGCCAATATCGTGGACGGAGGGGTGGAATATATAGCGGAGAAGACCAAGAACCATAAGCCACGTACCATCAGAGTACCGCTCAATGACAAAGCAAAGGTAATCCTTGAAAAGTATGCAGACCTCGAAACACGCATATTACCGAAGATAAACCAGGAAATCTACAACCGGCAGATAAAGAAGATTCTGAGACTGCTCGGCATCAACCGCATGGTGACGGTAATCGACAACATGACACGTGAGCCTGTGCAGAAGCCTATCTGCGACATCGCCACGAGTCATACCGCCCGAAAGACCTTCATCGGCAACCTTTACAAGAAGGTGAAAGACCCGAACCTTGTCGCATCGCTTTCGGGGCATACCGACGGCAGCCGTGCCTTTGCGCGGTACAGGGAGATTGACAACGAGATGAAACGCGAGCTTGTAAGGCTCATTGACTAAAGAAAGGCATCGAGACATGAATATAAAAGAGCTTGGCGAGGATCTTGAACACCAGTTCGGAAAGCCCCGCAATGTAACGGAAGAGAACGTAAGGTTTCTGCTGTCGCTCATTAAGGAAGAATTTGACGGCAAGAAAGTGAACGAGGATGTGGAGAAGCCGAGCCTCGATGCTTTTGGCATGACCGTACTTGCCGTCATGTCATATCAGACTACCCCGTGGGAAGAACTTGCAAAGAAGCCTGCCATCCGCAGGACATTTAAATACATAGCCATTAGGGGCAAAAATCACTATGATGAGATAGAGGCATTGACCAAGGAACTGATGCGCAAGCATTGGGATGGGATTTCACAAAAGATGATATTGGGCTTCTTGAAGATTATCCGTGGACTGTCAAATGAGGAGCATCCGAGCAGGCTGATTGAATACACACCTTTTCCGGCACACTATTATGCCATAAGCCATGGGCTTCACCAGATTATCCAAGGCGAGCATCCCGATGACGCGGCAATAATCCTCCATTGCGCAATAGATGAGGGCATCTTGTTCCCGACAGTTTCACGCAGTCTGTTAGTCTGTGAGTTCAACTTGAAAAAGAGCAGCTTTGACAAGTATTTCAGCAAATACCATATCAATCTGGAATATGAGCCGGATGCCATCAAGAAGCAGTCCGAAGAGAAGATAAAGTATCACCGTAAGGCTTTGCGGAATGCCATCGGCTACACAGTAGATGCCGATGGAAATATCACATTCAACAACCGCAAATTGGGACGAAAGAATTTTCTTTCCCTTATTATCGCATACTGTCGCAGTATCTTCCGCCTCTGACAATTTACAGAAATATGAAATCTTTCCATTATCCTTAGTTGGGTGCGATAGCGCATTCGGCTAAGGATTTTTGATGAAATCACGTTAAATCCATTAACAAAGAGTAGTCAAAAGTAGTCGCTTCCTACCGCCTCTTCAAATTCCATTCAGAGCCGTCAAAAGCCATATAACTTTGCACTGTCATTCCGGATAACCAGCGGATTGGCGGTGCTTCTTTTTTATGACGCTGCAAAAGAGAGCATCCTGGTTTGCAAGTGGGACAGCGTATGTATAACGCATATCAAAAAGGACAAATATGGTTGACATCATGTCATTGACAAAGATGGGAGGACAGGTCGCATTGACCGTCACTCCCGAAGACCTTCACCATTTTGCGGAGATGTTATTGACAAAATCACGCAAGGAATGGGAAGAGAATATTGCTGCATCATCTTGTAAGGAAGAACCGGAAGAGACATTTCTCACCACAGATGAAGTCTGCAAGATTTTCAACGTCTGTCCTGCCACCCTATGGCAATGGCACCGCACAGGCTACCTGCAGCATATCAAGTTCGGCAACAAGAACATGTACCCGGCATCAGCCGTCAAGGCTATTACCCATGCACGTTCCATGGATGAGACGGTATCAGGCTACTGCAAGAAGACAAGCAAGGTGGACAAGGAAATGTCTGGGACAAAGAACAGGAAGGAGGACAAATGACTTATATCGAATACATGAACCAGATGTGGCGTTCCTCCCTATTGTCACCAATGCCTGCGAGCGAGATAGCGCTGTTTGCCTATCTGATAAACGAATGCAACAGGCGTTTCTGGAAAATGCCCATTACATGTTCCACGACAAGAATATGTGATGAACTGCGCATTTCAAGGCAGACGGTCATCACGGCACGGAAACATCTTGCAGACAGGCAACTTATCTCCTTCACTGATGGAAAATCGCGTCATCTACCGTCCAAATACACAATGCTTGAATGGACGGATAACTTGACAGAGGAATTGACAGATGGCTTGACACATATAAAAGATAAAGACAAAGATTCTTTTATAAAGGAATCTGGTGAAAAATTTGACTGTAAAAACGAAAGAGATTATGGATACGGCAAAAGAAAAGAGAATCGTAGACTATATCCGGCTCCTGCAGAGGGAACGGACTACGACGGTGCGTTTTAGACTCCCGATGAAAGAAGAACAGGCTTATGAGTTTTTGTTGGCTGCGACAATAGCGGAGGTGCATTCCCGACATCGTGAGTTTGTCTATAACAGTTCCGTTGACGAGCAGTTACGGCAGATTGCCAAATGCCTTACGGCAGACTCACCGAAATTTGGTATTGTTCTTTGCGGTGGTTGCGGCAATGGAAAGACAACCATGCTCAAGGCTTTGCAGAACCTCATCAATCATCTGAAAATCCGCAACCCGAACCGTTCATCAGGTGCAGGAACGGGATTGGGCGACTGTTACGGTTTGCCAATAGTTGACGCTTTGCAGATTGTGCAGCTATGCAAGACCGACCATAGGAAGTTTCTTGAACTGGCACGCTACGACCTGTTGGGCATTGATGACTTGGGCACAGAGCCTGTCGAGGTGATGGACTACGGCAATGTAATGACTCCACTCATCGACCTCCTGACAAAGAGGTATGATGCGCAACTGTTCACTGTTGTGACAACAAACCTTGGTCCCAATGACATACGCAAACGCTACGGCGACCGCATCGCTGACCGTCTCAACGAGATGATGGCAAAGATTGTCTATCGGAATCCGACTTACCGCACGGACAAGGCACAATCGGATGACAATACAGATTTGAGGTAGTATGTAGATGACGACTTTTTGCAAAAGTCCATGAACATAATAGGGACTTTTAGATTCACATGCTTACGCCGCTCACTTAAAAAGTCCTGATTATGCTCAGGCTCTGCCCGAGACCTGTCCCCACTTGTATCTAAATGTTCTCCATTTTACTAATGTACCAACTAAACAAGAATACAATATGCAAAGTAATATACCACGTGCCGCCATCCATGTCGGCAAGGACAAGAAATCATTCTCCGTCCAAGTGGGTAACGAGGCTGAACGCAGAGGATGGGATGAGAATGCCTATCGGCTGAAGAATGCAGACAAAGACAAGAACAACCATTATAACTTCTCACGCAAGAGTCTCAACTTTGAAATTATCAAGGGTGGAAGAGTCACTTTGCTTGGTGCAAATCCCATTCCCTTGCATGAGCGTATCCAGATGCGCCTTGGCGAGTTGGGATTCAAGCCATATATGGATGCCAAGCATCCGGACCATGTTTCAAGCAACAGCCCCAACTGTACCGTCGGCATGATTTTCAGCGGAGACCGTGACGTGATGAACAGACTTGCTTTTGGCAATCAGAAGATAGACACCTCTGACCCGAATGCAGACCACAGCTATGTCATCCTGCAACAAGGGATCATGCAATGGGCAAAGGATACATACGACTTCGCCTGCAGGAAGTGGGGAGAGGATAACATCGTGAGTTTTGCCGTCCATTGTGATGAGACAAGCATCCATGCGCATGTCCAGACCATTCCTGTGGAGAAAGTCAAGAGACGTGGGCGAATCGGAAGCCAGTATATCAACAAGGACAATCCAAACTTAGTGTTAAGTACAAAAGAATGGAAGGTGTTGTCGAAAGAAGAGCGTGAAAATTACAATAAGCAAACAGCATCAAAGGCTTTTGTAGAGAGGGTATCTTACGCCAAGGTCTGGGGTGAGACAAGAAAGGAAAAATCGGAATATCTCTCCCGACTTCATACGGACTACCACAAAGAGGTGGGCTGTAAGTATGGGCTTGCCCGTGGCATCCCTTACTGTGAGTTGTCCGAGGAAGAGAAGCGTGGACGAAAGCACAAGAACAAGGTAGTGCTTGAAGCCGAGCGTCAGGCAAAGGCTGCCCTTGATAAGGTAGAGAAATATGCAGTGCTTGCAACCATCGACCATAAGGAACTCACATTCCCTTTGCTTAATGTCAAGACATCAGTTCAAGAGGCAATGCGAATTGTAGAACAGGAGCTTGGCATACCCGTTCCTGCTATCATCGGACAGAAGGCATGGCGAGAGGAACGTATAGCTAACATAAACGCAGTCATAAAGTCTTTGGCTGATGCCATCAATGAGGCTCGTGACAGGCAGAATGAAGGTGTCAAAGCATCGGCTAACAAAACTTACGCCTATTATATGCAGAATCTCAACCGTCTTATCAAGGATAACAAGGCTCTTGAAGCAGAGAACGCTAAGGTCAAGGAACGTATCTCACAGCTTGATGAAAACGCTGTCAAGAGAGTTACTGTTCAAAAAGATGCAGAGATTAATGCTCTCAAAGAACAATTGGCTGATGCAAAGAGCGAGCTTGCCAGTCTTGGTAATGATTACAATGCCTTGTTGTCTAAGTATAAATATCTTGTTCTTCAGTGGAATGACTTGAAGCAGCAACCTGAGATAGTTGAAGCCATAGAACGTGTGGAGAAACGCAAAAGAAAAGAAACGGAGGAAAGAAAACGACAGGAGACAGAGGCTAAGCGTGAGGAGCAAGCCAAGCAATACAGATTTCAAGGAGTTCTCAGCCGCTTCATTGAGGAAGGTCGTGGTTTACTCGGCAAGTTCTCACAAACAGAGCGTATAAATTTCAATGAAGAGGAAGCTAAGGCCATATTTTATGGCATCATGGCTACTGCTATAAAGTATTGTCATCAACTTGCGAATCCAAATGATATTGAGCCTGCTGTCGATAAGTTCCTTGCCGGAATGGCATGGAGTGGTTGCACCGATTTCCGTAGAGAATGTGTTTCTAATTGGACAAAACTGTTTGCTACAAAGGATGTGGTTTATACAGAGGACATCATCAACAACTTTCTTTCGTTGACCACATGTCATGTAGTGCCGACACATACGTTTCGCTTAGCGGCTCAAATGGATGTGCAGACCAACTGACGAATTGGGATGGTTCGCATAAAGTGGGATTAGGAACACAAGTAAAGAAGAATAGAATATAACAACATTTTATATGCTTTTAAAGGTGATTGGACATAAAACGCGGTTTCAATCGCCTTTTAAGTGTTAAAAATGAATGGTAAAATAAAGAATTACAGCATTTCCTTCTTGATTCTCCATAAATCTTTGTAATTTTGTAGTCAAATTATGACAATTCTTACAAAGAAAAGTCTGCTAACTCATTGTCTAAATTTATGGATACAACATAGAAATAAAGTATTAACGATAAAATAACAATAGAATATGGATGCAGAATATAAAATTCTATCATTATGCAAATACACTGAGTTGGTATTCTTCACAGATGGCTCTTATACTCTTAGATATACCGATGCCCCAGAAAAATATTCTGACACCAGTTCTTTTTCTTTAATCCAGTGTTATTCTAATGGATGTATCAACAAAGTTCCTGTTGACAACCTTCTTGCTCTGAGATACGATTATAAATACTCTCATGGTATTTATCCACTGTCTAATCTGTTGGCATCAAGCATAGTTTCGGTTGAGGATAATATCAGTGTAACGTATATGCGAAACGGAACAGAACATACTGCAAGCATTGATGTGCCAACATTAAGGTCTCATAGTATGCTTGGTCTGAAAGGAGTGAAAATAATAGGAACATTTTTTGATGAAATAACAGGATGGTATGTGAATGACGATTTGATTAGTCGCCATTCTGAGAATAAGACACCAATAAATCCAAACGAACAAACAGTATCAGGAAACATAGCAGCTGATGCGTCAAATGTTATTTCAGATTTATTAAAAGTTGAAAATAATGATGAATTAAAAGAATTGTTTAGTAGTTATCTAAAGAGCGGTAAAAACATACCTATAGGTCAAAAATATGCAAAAGAAGTTCTTGCACGCTGTCAGACAAGAGAAGAATTTTGGCATGTGATAAATACTTTATTCAAGTGCGATACACGTATATATCGCACTCCTGTTGTGGAGTATCTAAATGACAATGATATTTCTCAATTCATGCCAAGTATAGAATTTTTATCACCCATATGCGAACAACTCTTTTCTGTTACTGCTAAACCTGAAAAGAATCTTGAGTTCCTATATCACTTTAAAGATATTCTGACAGATGAGGTGAAAGATAAGTTAATAAGGAGTACTAATTCTTTATCTCAGCCAAGTCTCTATTTCAAACTTTGTGATACGCTTGAAATGAATACGACAGAACTTATTGAGTATTGCATCAAACAATCTAACGCTGCGTCATACTATTGTATATATGAGACGCTCCTCAAAGTCCATAAAAAAAGAGGCTATATTGCTGTTAGCAAACTGATAGAAACTTATATCAATAACTTGGATGACTCCACTATAGAAAAGAAAATGATAAAACGCCTGATTAATTGCGAATTTAAGAAGGAGCGGAATCATCCAGACGCAGATGCAAAAGTTGCAAAGATAAAAGCAGGTGGTTTTAATGAATATGTCCGCTTATTTACATCTTTTGAAGGAAAAAAGAAAAACCAAGCTCTTCAAAATTCTATTATATCAAACGTTGGGAAAATGATTGAGGGAAAATATGTCGCGACATACTCAAATCATTATTTCCTAATGACAAGTAATGGAATAAGAATATTGCTACCCAAAAGTATGGCGGAAAAGGTTTTACATGAAGGAGAATCAGCCAATGTCCAAATAGTATATGCCGACCAGACATACAACACCCTATACGCAACACAGAAAGAACTTGTTGATTATAAAAAAATCACAAAGATTCCCCTCTTGAATATTGGTGACATTATAGAAATTTCATTTGATATATACGGAAATCCAGTACCTCATAAATGCTACAAAAAAATAAAGGTATATCTTAAATCATATACGAGAGAGATAGAAATAGAGTATAAGGAACGATACAAAGCAAAAGTAATTCGTCAAACATCAGATAAGTATCATTATTTGCTAAAGATAATAGAGTAACTCATGACATTAGCACAACTATATAACAGTTTTTGTGATTTTATAGACGCACAGATTTTCTCAGAAGACAATATGGGAATGTCTGTGTCATTTGTTGTGGACAAAGCCCTCATCACGGAGTTCTGTAAAAAGAATA
Organism: uncultured Prevotella sp.; assembly: GCA_900547005.1. Classification (GTDB taxonomy): domain Bacteria; phylum Bacteroidota; class Bacteroidia; order Bacteroidales; family Bacteroidaceae; genus Prevotella. The sequence goes on along the minus strand of URER01000001.1, from coordinate 100,580 downwards.
GCGTTACCGAAAGTATGCTTATGGATGCTGTTAGAGCAAACTTGTATCCTTATCGTATTGATATAAAGCATATAAAAGGAATACTTGCCATTCAGTTGTATGCAGCCTCAAAAAGAGCAAACAGTGGTGGTATTACAGTAAAGAATTACAGAGACCGACTCTCGCAAGTGTTGGATTGGGATATCAACGATTTGCAGAGATGGATGACCGACTATCAAGAACAATACTGGGAGTCATTCTATACTTGGTGTGATACGCATTACTTCTTTGTTGCTAAATGTAAAAGAAAAACTGGTGCTGGTAGATATGTTCAATATCCAATAATGCAGTCTGTTTGTGTATTTACAGAAGAAGACATGAAGTATATAGCCGGTGCATTTGTAGATTCTAACCTATATCCCGGTGAAGATGTTTCCGAAGAAGATTTTTGGCGTAGTATTAGTAAAATTGGAATAATCAGATACTTCTGCACACAACATTCAAGAGAAGTTCGTCTAAACTCGAGAACGGAAGACGACTATCTGCGACAAATATTCAATTTCTACCTCAGATGGAATGGTGAATATATAATTGAAAATTCTAAAATAAAGAAACAAAAAAGAGCAAATAAAGATGAATTCTTGTATCTGAATGGAGATTTCTCCCAACTACAGATACGCAATTCAAGATTGTCCTTGCTTAAAAGGTTTGATGTCGCTAAATTAAAATACGATGACATTACACGTATATTTAATTTTAAGCATAAAGGCTTGATATTGTTCAAAAAAGATGATATATACGATGGATATTGGCAAGAGACCCGCTACATAGAAACAGGAGAAGATGGGTTTGCCATTGTATTCAACAATCGTTGTAAGCACAGAATTACGCGACAGGAAAACCTTTTGTTAAAAAAATATGCGAATGTTTCAATATACATAATAAAAGAATCGGCAGCTACATACGATTTTTACACACAGAAACGTTTCTATTCACTTCAAGGAGGTTTGAAAGTCGGACGGTCAACATATTTATATGGTACTGGACCTAAACTTATTCTTACTAAAAGAAGTAGGTTCTGGGTAGATGGGGAATCCATGGAAAATTCTATTCCTAACGAGGAAAGAGAGTTGAGTGATCTGGATGTTGGCATTCATACAATCCGATTTCCTAATTTCAAGAAAATTGAATTTGAGGTTGTCACACCAAAAGCTGATTCCCCTAAATGGCAGGAGAAATATAATAAATGGACAATAGATAAAGAAAACGATAAGTGGGATTCGGAAAGACAACAAGAAGGTATTGTCGGACTCGATTTTTCTGTTATTTCACAGTCTCTTAAAGAAACCACAACAGGTTCTGTTTTGAGACGATGGAGCGAAATGCATCTATTAAGTTACAAACAGACTAATGAGAATAATATCGCAATAAAAGTTTTATCAAATATAAAATAGTGTTAAAATAGTGTTATGAGTAACTTTGACTTTGAAAATAATAAACCAGTTGGTTATGTTAGTATTTTACCAAATGGAAATGCTAATATAGAAATTTTGGGATATGTAAACAACAAGAATGTTTACCATAATCTTGCATCCAAGGAGAGAATAGAAATATTCCATCCCAAAGGACGTGTGTTTGCTCATAACTTCATTCAAAGGTATGAAGAACAGAACAAAAAATTGGTTTGTTTATCTGTAATACCTAATGAAAAAGAAGGCGAGAACCTTGATGCTTATATCTGGGACAAATCTGGTAGCGTATATGAGTATGGGAATCGCATTTATTCAATAAACGCAACTCTTAACGTTGATGGTGAGAATAATTTCACCATTTTTCAAGAGAACGATTTAATAGAAACAGAAGATGACAAGTATATACTTTCTGGTGATAAGGTATTCTTTATAAAAGCAAATAGCAAGGAGCGACTGATTCCATATTGGAAAGCGTCAAATATTGATATTATTGAGTCCCCATACGGCAAGAAATACCTAATAGCGTTCCAACTTCCAGAAAAAGAAGGCGTTATTGATATTACTAACAATGACCAGTTGATTCACTGGTTTATGACAAAAATATTTAAGAAATATTGGTCGAATATTGTTGTGGCAGATTCTTACGAGTCTGTTGAGCGGTATCTGATTGAAGCATTCAATGCCATGAAGAATTTGCCTTCAAATGTTTACAAAAGCAGACTGGAAAGATTGAAAAAGTTAAATGCTAACTTCTCAATGACATTAGAGGAATTGAATGATATATCTGCATTTCCTTGGGTGAAGAGCGTGATTACTCAAACAGTTGATACGTACAAGCAAAATCTTATCAACGATGTTTCTGATGAATACAAACAGGAACTCGACAAAATAAAGGAAAAGCATGATAAGATGCTCGGAATGGAAAAAGACAAATACGAGGAGGCTGTCAAGCTGCAAAAGGAACATTATGAATCTACTCTAAAATCCATTGCCGATGAAGAAGCAAAGATTTCATCTGTTCTCGATGAAAAGAAATTTGAAATAGAGATATTAGATGAGACTATCGCTTCGAAGAATGACGAAATCGCAAAGATTGATGAACTTGTTAATAAGGCGAACAATAGGAAGGAGAGTCTTATGTCTGATTTTGCCATAATCAAAGATGTCTTGGAACTTGGTTCGAAAACAGATACGAAACAAGTTCAGAATGCTATAACAGAAACATCTGCCACTCTTAATATTCAAGAAATTAATATGGTGGAGTCAGAGTGTGTGATGTGTTATGCATTTGGAAAATCGCTGGAAGATATACTGAAACTTAACAATTTGCCACATGAAAAAGCAACAACAATAGCAGAAACGCTTGCTGTATACAGAATTTTGTTACTGCCTGATGTTGCTTATGCGATGGCGATATTTCACGCAACTCAAAAGTGTTATTATGCTGTAGAATATGTAAATGTCAGTTGGAAGTCTTTTGATGATTTGTGGAAAGAAGGACTCTGCAATATGGTGGATAACTGCAAGAAAAGTCCGGGTATCATGCACTATCTTGTATTACAGAACATCAATCTCACATATCTTCCAAACTTTATGCAACCGCTCTTAGATGTTCAGATGGGATTAACGAATTGTTTACCTTCCGGTGAGGAATATCCTGAGAATTTAAGAATACTTTGCACCATTACAAACGACGAGGTGATTCCTTTGAGTGAACAATGCGTCAAATATATCGGTTGTATAGAAAAACCATCAAAGGAAATATTTGTCGGTAGATTCAAAGCAAAATATGATGCACATAATGGGTATTTATCGCCTAACAAACTTGCAGAAATGGCGTCAGCTAACCCCTCAAATTTCTACAAAGACTACATAAATGAATAAAGACCGCATTGAAAGAGTTCAACAACTCCTATATGTATGGATTAGCAATTTCGACAAAAGGAGTTTGGAGAGCATCAAACAGAATTGCGACTATCTTAATGAAATATATCATTTGGAGTTGCAAAATCCTATATGGGGAATTTTCTGGCCATTAGTATTTAATGGAGTGATTGACCATGTAGGAAATGGATATTATGCTCTAAGCGAACCCATTGTTCTTGATTATGGTACACATTTCTATTATATAAATGTTTTACCAGAAGAAGTGAAAAGTAAACACGTCTCAGTAGGAATCACTTTTTCAGAGACCTATGAGGACGTTAAGTGTAAGACTATGCGCCCTTCGGCTGTTGCCATATTTAAGTCATATCCGTGTATCAAAGATGTAGTAGATACGTTTCCTAAATCACTGGAAGAAGAAAGTAATTTGAAGTATGTTAATTGGAAATCCAAACGTGGACTTGCGGAATTAGAGAGAGAAGGATTAACCCGTTACTTTTCATTGCCAGAGAAATTATATCTCAGACAACTACCGTCAAGAGCAATTAATCCTGAAGCATACGCTCTTTCGTATTGTCTGACAAGAGTTGTGAGTAACGAAGCAAATGGCAAGTATAATAGTTCTACCCTCCAACTTACAATGCCTGCTTTTGCAATGCCTTTCATGGTTTACCGTGTACTTTTGTTGGAATGTATGGCTTCAAAGCAACTTCCACGAAAAACTGGTAGTGAATATATTTTTGAAAACATCTCATCAGAAACTGTAAAACAATTAAATAGAATCTTCTGTAACTCCATACTATATGAATAATCCAATAAAAATATTCAACGAAATATTTGATGCTTATATCAAATATATAAATAGCGGTTTGCCTTTCTTTCGTGAAGAGTATAACCAAGAACGAAACGCTCTGATAAAGGAGGCAGGCACTATTTGTCAGCCACCTATTATAGAGATAGTACCGAAATACCACGAAAAGGCAACTTTGGCTGAGTTTTGTGCTAATGAAGGGCTTTCAAAAGAACTAAATGATTTTGTGAATACAGGTCTGTTCGTCAACAACAGCCAACAGGAGCGTTATCTCTATGACCACCAATACGAAGCACTTAAAGAAGCATATATAAACAGGAAACACATAGTAGTAACCACTGGAACAGGTTCTGGTAAGACGGAATGTTTCCTTTTACCTGTCATAGCTGATTTGGTTGCAGAATCAAAGAATTGGGGGAAAACGAGAAAAAGAGCCATGCGCACAATGATTCTCTATCCTCTCAATGCACTTGCCGAAGACCAGATGATTCGTTTGAGAAAAGCCTTGAACAGTCATAAGGATGATAAAACAGGAGCGTTGGATTGGTTGAACGAACATCGTGGTGGACATCGTTTTTACTTTGGACGATATACCGGTGCGACTCCCGTCAGTGGAATTAAGGATAAAGTACGAGACAAACTTCTCGAAGAAAAGAAACTTTTGCAGAATGACTGGAAAGCGGCACAGGAAGCGGCAAGAGTGAACAATAACACTGAATTGCTTTATCATGTGCCTTGCATGGAAAGCGATTCAGCGGAAATGTGGGACCGTTTCTCCATGCAGGACAATGCGCCAGACATTATGATTACAAATTATAGCATGCTGAATATAATGCTCATGCGCAATCATGAGGCTGAAATATTTTCAGATACGAAGAAATGGCTTGAAGAAGACCCGTCGCACATTTTTCATCTCGTAATAGATGAATTACACACTTATAGAGGAACAGCAGGTACAGAAGTGGCTTATTTGCTAAGAGTCCTGCTTGACAGGTTGGGATTGCGTCCAGATTCTCCACAGGTACAATTCCTTGCCTCCAGTGCGTCTTTAGAAGAAAATGAGCAATCAATAGATTTTCTTTCTGAGTTCTTTGGAGTAAACAAGAATGAATTCTGGAGGAGGTTTAGAATTATATCAAATCCTCCACAGCCATCAGTAGAGAAGCCTTCTGTCTCTTTGCCGACAAATGAACTTGCTGAATATGGAAGTGTTTATGAGGAAGACGCAAATGCTGACAACAATTTGCTGAGAAGTCTCGGGTGTGACAACTTTTATGAATTATCTTCCAAGTATCAGTTATTATCATGGCTTAAATACGCATTAAGTTCAAAGAAAGTCATCATAGCCAAAGATATTGAGAAAATAGCTGATGGATTAGGTATTGTTAGCGAGGAAAGACTATGCGTTGTAGCTGGACTTGTAAAAGCGTTATGTAAAAGTGAGTGGAATGGCAACTATCTTGCGCCACTAAGAGCACATTTCTTTTTCCGTAATGTAAGCGGTTTATGGGGATGCTCCAATCCACAATGTCCTCATGTTCACGAAGAACATAAATTTGAGGGAAGAACTATAGGCGCACTCTACAAACGTCCACGAAACGTTTGCAGTTGTGGTATGAAGGTGTTAGAAATTCTTGTATGCGAAAACTGTGGTGAGGTTTATCTCGGCGGTTATCGTGTTTTGGTAAACGGTAAAACATACCTAAGTTCGGAGAAACCAATAAACGATGACGGTACTGGCTATTGCATCTTATGGAATGGCGATGCAAGTTCTGATGATGGTTGGAAACGTGTGTCGTACAATCCGAGTACAGGCGAATATCGTATAGATATGGATGGAGCTTATTGGTTGTATGAACAAACATCAGATTCAGAAACTAAGTTTCCACATAAGTGTCCGAAATGTGAGGTGGCATACATAATGAAAGACAAAAACAGCCTCACTCCCATACGTTACCATGGTACAGGCTTGCAGAAGGTGAACCAGATTCTTGCAGATTCTTTGATTCGCTCGATGAAAAATGCGAAAGAAAAGAACACCAAAGTGGTGCTTTTCTCTGATAGTCGTCAGTCTGCTGCAAAATTGTCCGCAGGAATAGAGCTCGACCATTTCAGGGATGTTCTCCGTTGGGCTATTCTCCATGCTCTCAATGGCAGTAATGAGGTGGTGACTTTTCTGAAGAGATTGTTCGATGACCAAAATTGGACACAGTCGGATGGTCAGCGTCTGAACGAATTGACAAATGACCAGACTTATGGTGAGGTCGCACGTGTCATCATGGCAAACCGTATGGGGTTTGCCACAGATGGACAATTAACGAAACTAAAAACCTATTTCAATTGTTGTGACGGACAAAATCTTGGAAGTGTCGAAGATGATGTGTTTAAGATATTACTGTCTCTTGGCATGAACCCGGCAGGTCCTAAACCTACATGTTTCCAAAATGTCATGGCTGGTTTATGGTATGACCTTTTTGATTTTGAAAAGAAAAAAGCCAAGTCAGACCTTAGTGATAATCAGTTGGAATTTTCTGACAGAATACGCAAATATAATAAAATTGAACAATTGGCAAGTATATTCGGTAACCGTAAGCGTTCGTTTGAGGAACTGAAACTTGGCTATCTTTCGCCTACCCGTAAGATTGCTGACCAAACAATGGCGGAGCTTGCATGTTCTACCATTCGCATCCTTGGAGAGAAGAAACGCATAATGGGGATTCCTTCTAAATATCCTTTAAAAGATAGTTTCCCAATGGCTGTAAGGAAACTTGTACAACATGTATATCATATTAAAGGTACGAAAGAAACCAATGAAAAGCTTGACACATTGCGTGATATATTGAGAGAACGTGGCATTATAGACCGCCAAGTAACAGCACTTTCTGGAGAAGGACTCTCATTTGTGAAAGCGGATGTTGGCTCAAAATATTGGATTTGTCCCCGATGCAAGACTGTACACATGCATCGTGCAAATGGTGTTTGTATGAATTGCTATCACAGACTTGATGAGGAATATATCCTGACAAAGGAAGATGTTAGTAATCCTGAGGACTATTATCTTACCTTACTGAACTCTACCGATAATGTCTATCGTCTGCATTGTGAGGAAATGACAGGTCAGACTTCAAAGAATGATTCAAAGAAAAGGCAGCGGTTGTTTCAGGACATATTCCTTAAAACGGAGAATCCATTAGTTGAAGGTATTGATTTGCTCAGCGTAACAACGACTATGGAGGCAGGTGTAGATATCGGCTCATTATCGGCTGTTATGATGGGCAATGTGCCTCCCCAGCGTTTCAATTACCAACAGCGTGTTGGTCGTGCCGGTCGTCGTGGTAATCCGTTGTCTATTGCCCTTACAGTTGCGCGTTCTACAAGCCACGACTTGACAAACTTCCAAGAATATGAGCGTATGGTTTCTGATACTCCCAAAGACCCATATCTGGAAACAAGGACAAAAGAGATTGCTGAACGTATTATATATAGGGAAATACTGTATGCTGCCTTAAAAAATGAAATTTCAGGAAAGGATAGTGTACATGGTAATTTCGGAACTGTAGACCAATGGGATAAGTACAAAGAAGAAGTTGCGAACTGGCTATCTTCTAACCAGGAAGAAGTGTGGCGTATTATCGAAGTTGTGACTACTGGTACAGAAATATCAGACGCTCAAAAGCAGGAAATAAAAAAATTCATCTATGATCATTTCCTTGACATGATAAGCCAAATTGCCACAAGTTCTGAGTACACACAAGAATTACTCAGTGAACGGCTTGCTAATGCCGGACTGCTCCCAATGTTTGGTTTCCCTACCCGCACACGAAACTTGTATCTAAGCGAGCCGAAGAAACTACCAGCAGAAGATGTTGTTTCTCGAGATATAGATATGGCTTTGAACTCTTTTGCCCCAGGGCATGAGATTGTTAAAGACAAGAAAGTATATAGGGCGGTGGGAATTGTTGACTATGAATATAATAACTCACATGTACCAGTACCAAAGTACAACTCTTTGAATGTTTATAGCCATCCTCTTCATCGTTGTGTTATATGTGGTTATTCGTCAATCAGCCAAGATGATGACTCTTGCAAATGCCCTGTCTGCGGCAGTGATATGCAGAAAGTAAAGATTTGCTCACCTTTAGGTTTCTGTGTTGACTATAATGCGTCTGTAGAGGATTTCAACGGAAGTTACGATTGGTATTCTCCCAATAGCGATATAAAATTGGATTGTGAACAATCTCTACAAGAATGTCCGCAAGTTGATAATATGGCTATCAGGAACAATATCGTACCTTCGCAAGGACTCGTGCATCTTGTGAATGATAACAACGGAGACTTCTATAAATTAGGGAAAAATAATGAGGGTATTTATGTGTCACGTGATGCATATCCAGAAGAGATTAGAAACACATTAAATTTGTCTTTTGAAACAAAATATGCCTTTGTCTCGTCAAAGACAACAGGTGTACTTGCACTTTCGATAGCAGAGATTCCTGAAGAATTGAATCTTTCACCACTTAATGGAGAGAATGTCAATAGTCATGCAGTAAGAGCTGCCTTTCTGTCATGGGGGTATCTCGTAAGAAAATCAGTATCTCACTATCTTGATATAGACTCATCGGAGTTAACAGTGGGATTTTATATTACTCCCCAAACTAAGAAAGCAGAAATTTTCTTTGTGGAGCAGTTGGAAAATGGTGCAGGCTATAGCAACTATCTCAGTGGTAGGAGATATAAAGATGTTCCTAAGAAAGCCATAATTCAGCCACTCATAGAAAAAGGCGAGATCTACGAAAAACTGACAGCCCATAATCATGAAAATGGTTGCACATCGTCTTGCTATGATTGCATTAGGGATTATTCGAACCAAGGAGTGCATCATTTGCTTGATTGGCGACTTGGACTTGATTTAGCGAGGCTTGCACACGATTCAAATGCAAAGATAGATTTTACAGCAAAGTATTGGACTGACTATATAAATATCACAGTCAAGAACGTTCTTCTAAGACATGGATATTCTGCCGAAAGTTTTGATGGAACGCTGATAGGTACAGATCCTTATGATGGTGAGAACTACTGTTTGGTACATCCTTTATGGTCATCAAAAATGGTAAGCAGGCTTACAGGCTCTTTACCAGACGTATATAAGGCGTTGTCTGTTTTTGATATTTCTAAAATGAATGGTTAATTAATACAGATAGAATTATGGCACTTGCAATAAACATAGAAGACCTGCTTGACAAGCAGAAGATAGAATCCAACAGAATAGAATTCAAGAAAGGCTGGAATCCGGCGAGCATATACCATAGCGTGTGTGCTTTCGCTAACGATTTTGATGACCTTGGAGGCGGATATATCATCGTTGGTGTAGATACTGACGATAAGACGGGTATGGCAATCCGTCCTGTTGAAGGTGTACCAATGGAAAAGATAGATGGCATATTGCAGGAGATGGTAGGCTATAATAACAAGATTTCACCTTATTATTTGCCTCGCACTTCCGTAGAAGATGTGGATGGAAAACAAGTGATTGTGATATGGTGTCCTGCTGGCAGTTATCGCCCTTATTCCGTACCTGTGAATGTGACAGCCAAAAGCTCAAAGGAATATTTTTATATTCGTAGTGGCACAAGTAGTATTGAGGCAAAAGGCGAAGTACTCGTTGAGCTGCGGGAGTTGGCTAACCGTGTGCCTTTTGACGAGCGTGGCAATAGCGGAATTCGGTTAGAGGACATTTCTTTGGTTCTTCTTCGTGACTACCTTGTTAAAGTGGGAAGTAGATTGGCGGATGATGTGGTAACAACACCACTGTCAAATATACTTGACCAAATGGAGCTATACACAGGACCAAAAGAGAACCGCTTGATTCGGAATGTTGCAGCCATGATGTTCTGTGAAAATCCAAGCAAGTTCTTCCCATACACTCAGATTGACGTAGTGACATTCCCTAACGGAAAGATGAAAGACCCGAACAATTTTACGGAAGTGACATTCAAGGGTAGCATCCCGCAGATGATAAAGCAAACGATGGACTACATCAAAAGTAATGTACTTAAAGAAAATGTCCGCAAAATATCAGGCAGACAGGAGGCCGAACGCTTTTGGAACTATCCCTACGATGCCATTGAGGAAGCGGTGGTAAACTCCGTTTATCACAGAGATTTCTTGCAGCATGAGCCAATAGAAATAACTATTGAACCCGAAGGAATCTCCATTCTCAACTGCCCGGGACCTGACCGTAGTATATCCAAAGAGGATATTGAGAAAGGTGATATGCTCAAAAGCCGTCGTTATCGTAATCGTCGATTAGGAGACTTCTTGAAAGAGCTTGACTTGACGGAAGGTCGCTCCACTGGTGTTCCAACCATACAAGCCAAGTTGGCTGAGAACGGTTCTCCTCGTGCCATCTTTGAAACAACTGATGATCGCTTAACATTCTTAGTAACAATTCCTATTCATGAAGGATGTACCGTAAGTTCGGAGACAGGTGAATTTAGTTCGGAGAGAACAGCAAAAAGTTCGGAGACAAGTTCGGGAACTCAGCCCAAAAGTTCGGAGACAGACGGATTTAGTTCGGAGACAACACCGAAAAGTTCGGAGAGAAAGCAAAAAAGTTCGGAGAGAGTCCTTGACTTAATTAGACAAAAGCCTTCCATATCAGCTGCAGAAATTGCTATGATGATAGACATGTCTTCACGAGGTGTAGAGAAACAAATCAAAAGACTGCGTGAAGAAGGAATCATCAGACGTATTGGTGCTGACTTCGGTGGCTATTGGGAAATCATATCAAAAGAAAACGAATAAAAATTACACAAGATATGTTATTAGGAAACAAAATTAAGTCTCTTAGAGACGAACAAGAAGTGTTGCAACGCCAATTGGCAGCTTACTTAGAGATAGACACTCCTATGTTTAGTAAAATAGAACGTGGAGACAGACGAGCAAAGAGAAGCCAAGTAATCTTACTGGCAAAATACTTTGATGTAGACGAGAAGGAAATGCTGAAACTTTGGCTTGCGGACAAAGTGCTTGATGCTATCGGAGATGAGGATGAATGTGAACTGAAAAGAGATGCCATCGAAGTGGCTAAAGAGAAAATCTTATAAAATGTGATTATGGATGCAGATGCGATTATTAGAAGAATGCATGAACTGGAAGAAGAAAACAAAAGACTAAAGTCTCTTCTTAAAGAACATGGAATACCGTTTGAGACGTGTTCTCATGATTGTAGCATTGCCGCATCCAAATCTACAAAGCCAACAGCATCGTCAGTTCGTCTCTCGTTACAGGAGAAGGTTGGGTTATTTAAAAGTATTTTCAAAGGACGAGAGGATATATTTGCAAAAAGATGGTATAGTGATACTACGAAGAAATCTGGTTATCAACCTGTATGTGAACGTGAATGGAACAGAGAGTTCTGCGATAAGAGAAAATATAAATGTGCAGAATGTCCTAACCGTCAGTTTGCTCCACTATCGTATCAACACTTCTACAATCATCTTGCAGGCAAGGATGCGTTTGGACGTGATGTCATTGGCTTATATCCAATGCTGAATGACAACACATGCTTTTTCCTTTGTACAGATTTCGATGATAAAAGTTGTGAGCATGGATATCAGAATGATGTGCTTGCCTTTGTAGGTGTATGCAAGGAGTGGGATGTTCCTTGCTACATAGAACGTTCACGTTCTGGTAATGGAGCGCATGTATGGATATTCTTTGATGGTGCAATAACAGCAACCAAAGCAAGAAGATTGGGAAAATCGATTTTGGCAGAAGCAATGAATAAAGATGTGCATCTTTCTTTCAAGTCATACGACAGATTCTTCCCCAATCAGGACACTCTACCTGAAGGTGGAATGGGAAACCTTGTGGCACTGCCACTTCAAGGTAACGCACGAAGAAATGGAAATAGTGTATTTGTTGATGAACAGTTTCAAGCATATCCAGACCAATGGAACTTTCTTCTCAACATTCAGAAAATATCAGAATCGACCATAGATGATATTCTCCAAAAACGCGCTTCATCATTGGGTGAATTGACAAAGAGTAGTGAGAGTAAGCCGTGGGATGTTCCGGCAACTGAAGCTATTGCCAAATCAGATTTTCCATCAAGTATTACCTTGACAAAGGCAAATATGCTTTATATCCCATTATTGGGTTTGTCTGCAAAGACTGTCAATTATTTCAAGAGAATGGCTGCTTTCCACAATCCAGAGTTTTATGCAAAACAAGGTATGCGTCTGTCTACTTATGATATCCCACGTATCATATCCTGTTCGGAATTACACGATGACTACCTTGCCATTCCTCGTGGCTGTGAAGATGCCGTGATTAACATTCTCGAAGATCATGATGTTAAGTACAACATAGAGGATAAAACCTATCATGGACGAAAAATCAATGTTTCGTTCAAAGGCGAACTTCGTGAAGAGCAGCAGAAAGCCATGGAGTATATGCTGTCATATAATATAGGAACACTTTCTGCAACAACCGCTTTCGGCAAAACCGTGTTTGCTATTGCTATGATTGCTCAACGCAAGGTAAACACGCTGATTCTTGTTCATCGAAAATCTTTGCTTGACCAGTGGAAGAAACAACTGGAAGAATTCTTGGAGATAAACGAAGAAATCGATAACAACACTATCAAAAGTAAGAGAAAGAAAGACAAATCTCCTATAGGAGTTCTTTGTTCTGGCAAGAATACTATTCATGGGATAATAGATATAGCATTGATTCAGTCTTGCCTGGAGGAAAATGAAATCAAGCCTTTTGTACGAGATTATGGAATGGTGATTGTTGATGAATGTCATCATGTGTCTTCTGTCAGTTTTGAACAGGTGTTGAAACAGGTGAGAGCACACTTTGTCTATGGACTTACGGCTACCCCTATTCGCAAGGACGGTCACCAACCAATTATATTTATGCAGTGCGGAAAAATCAGATATACTGCTGATGCTAAAAGCCAAATGAATCGGCAGAATTTTGTCCGTACACTCATACCACGCTTTACATCATTCCGTAATGTTTCGTCAGAAACAAAGACCTACACTCAAATCGTAGAAGCATTGGCAACAGACGAAATGAGGAACAAACTAATTGTTGATGATGTGAGAAAAGCTATCAATGATGGCAGGACTCCAATTATACTCACGAACTTAACATCCCATGTAAGAGTATTGGCAGAAATGTTATCCCCTTACGCTAATCACGTGGTATCTCTCATAGGAGCGGATTCTGCAAAAGAGAAAAGGCAGGCTATGGAGAAATTAGAAGAAATTCCTGCTACAGAATCATTGATAATAATTGCCACAGGCAAATATATAGGCGAAGGTTTTGATTATCCCCGGCTTGACACATTGTTTCTCGCATTGCCTATCTCATGGAAAGGAAATATAGCACAATATGCAGGTAGACTGCACCGAGATTATGACAACAAGAATGAAGTGCGCATATATGATTATATAGACATTCGTGTACCTCTTTGCGATTCCATGTATCGCAAGAGATTGAAAGGTTATGCTTCCGTCGGTTACGGTGTTCCCAAATCATCGGAAGGAAACGAAGAGTTGAAGCAAGAACTGATTTATGATGGTCTGACTTTTTCAGAACCATTCCGCAAAGACCTGATTGTTACAAAGCATAGCATAGTCATCTCCTGCAAAAGGATAAAGTACAAATATACTCCTCGCTTAATATCTCTGTTAAGAGACCTTATGGCGAATGGTATTGAAGTGGTTATACGCATCAAAGAACAAGGATATAACGAGAACGAATTACAGAAATATGGTATAGAAGTTCTGTGTGATGAAGACTTATCCATACAATGTGCCATAATCGATAAATCTATAGTCTGGTATGGCAACATCAAATTCTTCGGATACAACACTGAGGATAATAATGTCATGAGAATAAACGACGCATCCATAGCCAATGATTTGCTGAATATATATGTTCGCAGCGTTAATAAATGTAAATCGTGAATTATGGAGGAATATGTGAAACTATTAACAGTTACATTCATTAATGACAAGAAGATTCTTTTGATAGTAGTTGGGAACTTTATGGTATCATTTATCCTTGATGATATAAAGTTTCTTTTGATTTACAGAAACTTACAAAACAAGTAATGGTTCAGGCGTGGAGCCGATCCTGTTGCTCGCTCCACGGCCTAAAGGCTCTCGCATTGCCCTATCTGTCAGAACGAGCAACGCCGAAAGCCCCACGTATCAGGAATATAACAAACACACCATGCCTGATCTCACACGGAGATAAGCATGATAGTGGCTGAATATAATCCACCCATAGGGGCGTTCACGCTGCTTTGTCGTTGACAGATAGTTTGAATTTGCGAGATTCTTAGACCGTCAGAAACAAAGCGTCAGTTAAACGCCTTTTCAAATATATGTAGCCCACCCAACCGTCACCGTAAGGCTTCCGGTAATGGATAGACGTTACAAAAATATGGAAAATTATCGAAAACCACAAATTTTAAGGCGGTTAAGATTACCAAGACATAAAATATGTGTTACTACTTTATTCTCTTTCTAAACCCAAATTGCTGCCGTTTGACAATTTGATTGCAGCCATTCCGAGTACTAAAGCCGGAATTACTCGAGTACTAAGGCCGAAATACTTGAGTATTTAAGGCCGAAATACTCGAGTACTAAAGCCAAAATACTCGAGTACTAAAGCCGGAATTACTCGAGTACTAAGGCCGAAATACTTGAGTATTTAAGGCCGAAATACTCGAGTACTAAAGCCAAAATACTCGAGTACTAAAGCCAAATTACCCGAGTAATTGGCCACAGTACTCTTTCAAGAATGTAGTAAATACTACTTTCAACCGATGAACAAGCGAGAGGAGAGTGGAGCTTGCTCCAGCTATCCCGAGCGAGGAGGAGGAAGGCGAAGCCAGAGAGGAAGAGCGAGCATTGCGCTGAGGTGCTGTCAATTAGTCCTTGCAGTAGGAACGAGTATGAAGAATGCAGGTAAATTATGGAGCTGAAAGATAATAAAGAAATAGAGGCAAAGGGACGTTTTTAATCAGGAAAAATAGGCACGAGATTGATTTACACACGCAAAAGACAGGTTATGTCAATTAAAAATAGTAATTTTGCAATCGTATATACATAATTGTTAGATAAGAAATGGCACTGAAATGCGGTATCGTGGGACTTCCCAACGTGGGCAAGTCCACACTTTTTAATTGTCTGTCGAGCGCAAAGGCGCAGGCGGCCAACTTCCCTTTTTGCACAATAGAACCTAATCTCGGAGTGATAACCGTACCGGACGAGCGACTGACGAAGCTCGCGGAGATTGTACACCCGGGACGCATCGTACCGGCAACGTGCGAGATTGTAGACATCGCCGGACTCGTGAAGGGAGCGAGCAAGGGCGAGGGATTAGGCAACAAGTTCCTCGGAAACATTCGTGAGACGGATGCGATAATCCACGTTCTGCGCTGCTTCGACGACGAGAATATCACTCACGTAGACGGCACCATCGACCCGATACGCGACAAGGAAATCATCGATACGGAGCTGCAACTGAAAGACCTTGAGACTATCGAGGCGCGACTGCAGAAGCAGCAGAAGGTGGCTGCCGTGGGAGGCAACAAGGATGCGAAGATTGAGGTGGCTGTATTGGAGGCTTACAAGGCTGCGCTGGAGCAGGGAAAGAATGCCCGCACCGTGGAGTTCGACAGTAAGGAGGAGCAGGAAGCAGCCAAGAATCTGTTCCTGTTGACATCGAAGCCAGTGCTCTACGTGTGCAACGTGGACGAGACGGCGGCGAAAACGGGCAATGAATATTCTCAGAAGATTGAGGCTCTGGCGGCCGAAGAGGGCGCCGAGGCTATGGTGATTGCAGCCAAGACGGAGGAGGACATTGCCTCATTAGAGACCTACGAGGACAAGCAACTGTTCCTTGACGAGCTGGGACTGACGGAGAGTGGCGTGAACCGACTGATAAAGAAGGCTTACTCGCTGCTGAATCTTGAGACCTTTATCACCGCCGGTGAGATGGAGGTGAAAGCGTGGACATACCATAAGGGCTGGAAGGCTCCGCAGTGTGCCGGCGTCATCCACACCGACTTCGAGAAGGGATTCATCCGCGCAGAGGTCATCAAGTATGAGGACTACATACAATACGGCTCCGAGGCAGCCGTGCGCGAGGCCGGAAAGTTAGGCATCGAGGGCAAGGACTACGTGGTGCAGGACGGCGACATCATGCACTTCAGGTTTAATGTTTAATTAGACTAATTAGGCTAATTAGACTAATTGGACTAATAAGGCTAATTGGACTAATTAGACCAATAAGAAAGAAGAAACAACAAGAGTTATGAACACACTTAGTTACATTGTCTGGAATCCCGACGAGACAATATGCCATATCGGCGGTCTCGCTCTGCGCTGGTACGGAATGTGCTGGTTTGTAGGTCTCACGCTGGGCTATCTGCTCATGCAACGGCTCTATAAGGAGCAGAAATTGGGCGCAGACAAGTTTGAGCCACTGTTTATCTATGTCTTCGTGAGCATCCTTTTGGGCGCGCGCCTGGGTCATTGCCTGTTCTATGAACCCGGCTATTTCCTCGGTTCGTTCGACCACTTCATCGAGATGTTCGTCCCGATGCGCCATCTTGCCGACGGAACATGGAAGTATGTCGGCTATCAGGGGCTTGCGTCGCACGGCGGAGTAATCGGACTGCTCATCGGACTGTGGCTCTACGTGCGGCACACGGGCATCAAGCCGCTGGTCATTCTCGACAATATGGGTATCTGCGCCTGCATCACGGCCACGTTCATACGCCTCGGCAACTTGATGAACTCTGAGATTATAGGCAGCGTAACGGATGTTCCGTGGGCGTTTATCTTCGAGCGTGTCGACACCTATCCGCGCCATCCGGGCCAGCTCTACGAAGCCATCGCCTATCTTGTGTTCTTCATTCTGATATTCGCCATCTACAAGCGGCAGCCCCGGAAAGTTGGTTCCGGCCTGTTCTTCGGCCTCTGTCTGGCATTGATATTCTCATTCCGCTTCTTCATCGAGTACACCAAAGAGATTCAAGTGGCCTTCGAGGCCGCCCTGCCTATCAACATGGGACAGATTCTCAGCATCCCGTTCATCCTCATCGGTGCTTATTTCATCGGCAGAGGCATGAAGAAAGAGGAGGCGTAAAGATAGGAAACCTTACACTTTTCCAAGATTATAATAAACAAAAAAGGGGAGGCCATCACCTCCCCTTTACTATTTTCTTTATTTCATTGAGCTTGTTCAGAGCCTCGACAGGCGTGAGATTGTTGATGTCGAGTCCGAGAATCTCGTCGCGAATCTGGCAAAGCACGGGGTCGTCGAGCTTGAAGAAAGAAAGCTGCATACCCTCACGGCTGTCCTCAATGGCCTGAGCCGACGGCTTGGCAACAGCACCCACCTGAGCATTGTCGGCCTCGAGTTGCTTCAAAATTACATTCGCGCGCTTCACAATGCTCTTCGGCATACCCGCAATCTCGGCCACATGAATACCAAAAGAGTGTTCCGAACCGCCTCGCTCAAGTTTTCTGACGAAGATAACCTTACCGTCTACCTCCCTCACCGACACGTTATAGTTCTTCACCCGGCGGAAATTCTTCTCCATTTCGTTCAACTCGTGATAGTGGGTGGCAAAGAGAGTGCGTGCGCCGGCACGCTTCGTCTCGTGCAGATACTCCACTATCGCCCACGCAATGCTTATTCCGTCGTAAGTGGACGTGCCACGGCCAAGCTCGTCGAAGAGCACAAGCGAGCGCGACGACACGTTATTCAGGATATTGGCGGCCTCGGTCATCTCCACCATAAAGGTCGATTCGCCAAGCGAAATATTATCCGACGCACCCACACGAGTAAAGATTTTGTCCACCAAACCTATTTTCGCACCCTCTGCCGGCACAAAGCAGCCTATCTGAGCCATCAGTACTATCAAGGCCGTCTGACGCAGCAGAGCCGACTTTCCGGCCATATTCGGACCCGTTATTATCATTATCTGCTGGCGTTCTGTGTCGAGCATGATGTCGTTCGGCACATAACGCTCGCCCACCGGCATCTGCGTTTCAATCACGGCATGACGTCCGCCGCGTATCTCAAGAGCCTCGGAATCGTCAATCTGCGGCCTTATGTAATTGTTTTCCTCGGCCGCGCAGGCAAACGAAAGCAGGCAGTCGAGCCGTGCGATGGCGTTGGCATTAGTCTGAATCTGCGGGATAAAGTCTTGCGCAAAGGTTACAAGCTCCATGAAAAGCCGCTCCTCTAAGGCCAAAATCTTCTCGTCTGCCCCCATGATTTTCTCCTCATACTCTTTCAGTTCCTGAGTGATGTAGCGCTCGGCCTGCGCCAGCGTCTGCTTTCTTATCCACTCCTGCGGCACCTTATCCTTGTATGTGTTCCTCACTTCGAGATAATATCCGAACACATTGTTATATCCAACTTTCAGGCTTGCGATGCCTGTCTCCTCACTCTCGCGCTCCTGCAACTTCATGAGATAATCCTTTCCGCTCCGCGAAATGTTTCTCAGGTCATCGAGTTCCTCGTTGAATCCGTCGGCAATCACGTTGCCACGGTTCACGAGCAACGGCGGGTCGGGCTGCACCTCACGCTCTATCCTGTCGCGCAGCGTGGCACAGACATTGAGCATCTCCCCTACCCTGCGCAGTGCCTCGTTGTCCGCAGCCAGACAAGAAGTCTTCAGCGGCTCTATGGCCTGCAGCGCAATCTTCAACTGAACGACCTCACGCGGCGACACACGGCCCACGGCAATGCGCGAGATGATACGCTCCAAATCGCCCATGCGCTGCATATTCTCGTGCGCCACAGCCCGCATAGCTGGGTCGCGGAAGAAATATTCCACCACATCGAGGCGTTCGTTTATCGGCTTCACATCCTTCAGCGGGAACACTACCCAGCGCCGCAGCATCCTGCCGCCCATCGGAGTAACCGTCCGGTCGATTACGCTGAGCAGCGAACGGCCGCCCTCCTGCATCGGCTGCACAAGCTCAAGCGAACGGATAGTGAACTTATCGAGCCTCACATATCGCTCCTCCTCTATCCTCGACAGCGCCGTTATATGGCCGATATTCGTGTGTTGCGTCTCCTCGAGATATTCCAATATGGCACCGGAGGCAATCACTCCGTTTGCCAGATGGTCCACTCCGAAGCCTTTCAGATTGCGCGTACCGAAGTGTTTCAGCAGCTTCTGACGTGCGCAACGGTCGGTGAATACCCAGTCTTCCATCTCGAACGTGGCGTATTTTCCGCCGAAATACCGCGCGAAGTCCCTGCCGCAACTTTTATCATAGAGCACCTCCTTCGGCGCAAAGTTGCCCAGCAGCTTCTCAACGTAGTCATACGAGCCTTCGCCCGTGAGGAACTCGCCCGTGGATATGTCGAGAAACGCCACGCCGCACGCCCCCTTTCCGAAGTGAACGGCAGCGAGGAAATTGTTCTCCTTATAGTTCAGCACGTTGTCGCTCATCGCCACTCCCGGCGTAACCAGTTCCGTAATGCCGCGCTTCACGAGCTTTTTCGTCAGCTTCGGGTCTTCTAATTGGTCGCAAATGGCCACTCTCCTACCCGCCCTCACCAGCTTGGGCAGATAAGTGTCGAGGGCATGATGCGGAAATCCCGCCATCTCCGCCGAGCCGGAAGTGCCCCCGTTATTGCGCCTTGTGAGCGTTATTCCGAGAATCTGCGACGCAGCAATGGCATCCTCACAGTATGTCTCATAGAAGTCGCCGCAACGGAACAGCATCAGCGCGTCGGGGTGTTTCGCCTTCAACGAGAAAAACTGTTGCATCATCGGGGTCAGCCCTTTTTCTTTTGTAGCCATATATCTTTATCTCCTAATGTTCTAAATATTAAGATAATGTTTTTATTTTAATCTATCTGTGCATAAATAAACGGAAGTTATACCCCCACATTTAATACAAGAAACCAAAACACCACAGCGGAATCTTATTGCCAAAAGGATATTCTATTCCGTCGGCTACAATAAACGCATCGGGCACACCGACTATCTGCTTGCCGTCCTTGCTGCGTCCTCCCACCTCGAATGTATAAATGCCGTCAACGAGAAAGTCAGCCTGTCCCGGCGCATACTCCACCCGATGGGCGTATGACAGTTGGTTCACAAAGAACGTCTCGCGCCGTGTGCCCTCGTTCACGCCGTTCAACGACAGAGCTTCCAGCAGATTACTGTTCTCCATATAGATTTTATCCGGACGCTGCATCTTCTTCACACTCGTATCACCCGAATAAAGCAGGTTCACCATCTTTGCCCTTTGCAGATATTGCAAATACGCCAACAGCGTGGTGCGCGACATTCCCGCCATTCCCGCCAACTTTGTCATATCAAGCTGCATAGGATATTCGGAAGCCAAAACAGCCAAAAGACTCTTCAGCTTACGGATGTTCGAGACATCAACCCCGCACAACTGCGGCAGCTCTATATCCAATATAAGATTGGCAACATTGGTGATTCTTTCATAATAATCATCCTCGCCCTCAAGCACGAAAGGATAATAACCCGACTTGAGATACTTGTCGAAATATGCCAACGGCCGGCATTTGCCGTTTACGACAGAACACAGCTCATCCGGATTGTCCAAGAGCGGCCTCAAGCCGACACTGTCAAAATGCAAACCTTCGCACAGTTGCAGATACTCACGGAACGATAGTCCCTGCATACTGTAATTCACACTGCGGCGCGAGAGGTCAGCATCTGAATTCAGGATGTTAAGCAAAGAAGAGCCCGTAATCACAAAACGCATATCCGGAAAAGAGTCGTAAGCGTTCTTCAGCTCCCTACTCCACCCCTCATACTTATGCACTTCGTCCACCAATACACATTTTCCTCCGGCCTTATAAAAGTCCTCTACAAAATCCAGAAAGGTATTGCGGCTGAAATACAGGTGGTCGAGCGATACGTAAACAGCATCCCGCGGATTGTCGCCGTAGGTCTTTTTCAAATACTGCAAGAGCAAGGTTGTCTTTCCCACGCCCCGCGCTCCTCTGATGGATATAAGGCGTTGGTCCCAATGAATCTGATGAATAAGCGGGCGAACATAATCCAAAGATGTATTACGCACCAGTCGGCGACATTGATTAAATAATGTTTCCATATTGTCCGGGCTTTGACTTCCGACTACAAAAATAGAGATAAATATTCAAAATTCAAAGCATTTCACACAATATTTGTTCAACGCGTTGAACGTTTTTAGCCGGAAATCGTTCAGAGCGTTGAACAAATCAGAGCGATTTATCGGGACAAAAATACTACTTTTTTATTATAAATCGGGACAGATTGGCCCGATTTATTGCTTTATTTCGCATATTTTGGCCCGATACGGAAATCTTTATAACGGGATTACTATTTTCAGATTCATTAATATCACGGCAAACAGTTAATATTAATTAACGCTGCTTTAGTTTTTTGCAATTATTGCATTTTTCTAAAGTAGAATACGCAAAAATAGGACTTTTATTTTAGAAAATTGCAATTATTGCAAAAATTAAAATAAGATATCATAACACGGCGCAGCGAAAATGGAATACATTAGCGCATATTTACATCCCCATTATAACATATATAACGTTAAAGCCCAGACAGCGAATGAATGCTGTCCGGGCTTTAATTTTCGCCTATAAAATTTTCAATACTCCGAATTAACTATCGCCTATTGAATACAAAATCCAAACCTAAACGCTCATACATTTTAAACTTGTGGTCAGAACTGACAAGAGGGGCGTGGTCAACAATAGCTTGAACTATGATAAGCCTGTCATTAGGATCATGGTGGTCGTTAAAAAGTGGCAGCTCTGATAACTTTTGAAGATGTTGCAAATTAACAGGAACAATACAAATACCCATATCATCAAGCCAGTTCACAATATTGGTTGGATTTGGTGAAACCTTTTTCTTCCCCATTGACAGTTTACCGATTTGACAAAGATGAATAAGTTCTTGCACACAAACAACACTCGTAAAAAGAGTGTTAGAATAATCCGACACACACGACATCACATAGCCCGACAACTCGTCTTCTTGTTCTAAAAGAAGAAATGCTAAGATATTTGTATCAAGATAGTATTTCATCTCAATACATACTTCATATCCTTTGCCTCAACAGACCAGCCAGTCTTGCATTCTATGCTCAGCAACCATTCTCCCAGCTTGTTAAGTTTACCGTCTCTTGCCTTTTTGGCTTTAAGAAATTCCAACTTATTCAGTCTTTTTTGTTCCTTTTCCATATCGCAATACTCCATAATCCGATGTAAAATTACAACATTATTTTTAATCCACCAAACAAATCATTTGTTTTATTTTTGAGCATCATGCAAAACTGTATTAAACAAAATTCATACTATTTGACGTTTGTCTTCTTGCCAAACAGTTCAGGAATCCCGAATAATTAGAATCGTTATAGCGCATATCTACATCCTCATTATAACATATATAACGAAAAAGCCCGGGCAGCATTCATTCGCTGTCCGGGCTTTTTGAAAGAGTATGTTTTACACGCTGCTGCGTAAGAATCCTACTTCCTTTGCGTGAAGATCACACGCTCAGCGCGCAAGAACCGCAAGTTCATTTGCGTAGCATTGCAAGACTGTTAATCCCAAAGGCTACCCTGTGACGGATAATCACCCCATGTGCCCCATGACGAATGCCCCTTTGACTCATACACATCTCCATTGCCACCATTGCCACCAACGCCAGGCACACCTGGCTGGTTAGGATTCTCAATCGTAGTAGTTCCACTTGTCGGATCAGAAAGACTTTCGAGCAATATGGGTTCTTCCATTTTCACTACTGTGACAGCAGGCTTAATATATGTCTGTTTCATCATTACTTATCCTCCTTATTTAATTACGACTTTACGTCCGTTAGCTATATAAACGCCTGCCGGAAGATTCTCTGTAGTGTCACCGACATACTGTCCGTTGAGGTTATAGACACCCGAGAAGCCCAATGCCTTGACTGCTTCCGGAGCCAACTCTGCGAATTTAATCTCTGTCGGAGTATTATGTTCACCATCGTCAACACCAGAGAAAGCCATAGATATGCTCTTCACTGACTGTGTTCCCTGCTTCTTCTCAATGTAAGAACGGTAACCCTTGCCATAAGCATTTCCCTTAGAAATATACAGATTGCCGTCACCCTCACTTATGAAGATATCACCATCCTTATAGTTTACGCTATAACCTGTTTGCCCGTTGGCCGGGTTCGTAAGCTCACCAGTAGAATAATTCTTAGCGACACATTTAGCAACATAATCATCACATTCAATATCCTGCTGCTTGATATCCGGATTGATATGCTTGACCGGAACTACAAATCGTGTTAGATTTCCATCTGCGTCAATAGTTCTTTCAGCGGTTTCTCCTCTTGGATAATCATCTCCCTGATCATCTACAAATGTAGGCCTAATCAGATAAGGATAACCAGGAAGCACATTCTGAATCTCATGATAGAGGAAGTGGAGCTTCACTGTACCGTTGGTTATAGTAGCTTTATCAAGCAACAGCAATTGTGTGCCGACACCAAAGATCTCCTCCACTTTGCTCTGTGTCATGTTGAACGGCAAGCTGAGAGTTGTCCACTGGCCTTTTTTGAATGTACGGTTCATCGCAATAGTCTTGAACTGCGGAGCCTGAACACCGCCCTCGATGTTTATAGACTTACCGTTTATTTCCTCAGAACCATTATACTTGTATATGTACTTAGGCATCTGTTCATTCTCATCATAGAACTCACCCTCAACAGGTTCTCTTGTTACTGTCGGGAAAGCCTCAGTATCACTCAGTTCCAACTCGGCAACAGGCTGCATCGGCTTGCCATTATCGTCAATAGCCTCATCAGGTACGAATCTGGCACCGCAGAATCCCATCTTTGAGAAGTTAGAGAAGAAATAGTATGTCTCATGACCTGTTACGTGGAATGTGTACTTCACGACACCTTTCTGTATAGCGAGGAACGAGTGGTCGTGCAACTGTACAATCTTCTGAGCACCGTGTATTCCACCCTTCCATGCGTCAACAATATCCTGTTTCTCTTTCTCTGTCAGACGGC
Source organism: uncultured Prevotella sp. (assembly GCA_900547005.1). Lineage (GTDB taxonomy): Bacteria > Bacteroidota > Bacteroidia > Bacteroidales > Bacteroidaceae > Prevotella. Next base: position 76,333 of record URER01000001.1, on the reverse strand, counting down.
CATCGTTAAACTCACCCCAGTCTGCAACGTTAGGACTAAGGTCGCCTTTTGATGAATTTGTTTTGTCTGTCGGGTTACAATAATAGTCAGACGTTACAGACTGCTTTGTATTTACAGACCAACTTGTAGCGAACTGGTCGAGGGTAAGGCCGCGTTGGTTTACTACATGGAAAGAGTGCGGACGGAACTCGCCCTTCTTTATGCCGAATGCCTCAGATTTATAGGTTTGTCCATCATTAGTTGTTTGAGATTTTCCACCATCGCTACTACCCCAAGTGTTCCATGCACCATTCTGAATGATATATACAGTAAGAGTACCGTTCATCTGTGGCTCAAAAGTTGCGTATGTACCGCGTACAGGAAGTGTGAACGGATAGGTCTTTTTAACTTTTCCATATGCATCAAGCTCTGGAGACTTGAACCATCCATATCGTTTTGCACCGAAAATCGTTCCATCAGATTCATACTTATCCTCATTTGCAGCATCATTCGCGCCAGGCCATCCATATTTATGTCCGTCGATAGATGCTAACTCACCTTTGTCATCACCTTTTGCGACATTCCATTTGTCCGTAACAGTTTCTGTGGCACCCGGCTTAACATAAGAATGATCGTATTTACCATCACTACCTAATTTGCCATACTTCCAACCGCCAAAGGTTATCTTCACCAGATTCTCTCCATTAGCCGTAATATACTTAACATCGTTAACCTTTGGAGCTGCTTCGCCTTTTTTCAACTTGACAGTACCATAACCTTGTGTGATAATAACATTACAAGATGCTTCATTAGATTCCTCGTATTCTGCACTGTTAGAAAGCTTAGCATATACAAATACACCACCATCAGCACCCGGTATCACATTAAGGTTTCCACTTGCATCAACATTGACAATACCGGCAATATCCGGTGTATATGTAATTCCGACAGGTAACGGAGTTATCTCCGTTGTTGTTGCGTTTCCGCTTTCATCTGCAAGATAAGCCTTCAATACCGGCTTATTAGCATTCCATGCAGTCTTGAAAGCGTCAGTAGTAACTTTTCCTTGTGTTGCAGCATCCCATTCAAATGTTGCCGGTTCATACTTCAGCACAATCTTCCTCTTCTGGTCTATCACCTTTATGGTAATCTTATAAGTCGTTGTCGAAGAACCATCCTTAGAAGTAACCGTGTAATAGCTGCTCTGCTCGCCAACCTCTGTAGGTGCTGTTACTTTTATCGGAGAGGTCAGAGGGGCAGTTTCGCCCTGCTTACACAGATTAGCACCCTTTGCAGTCTCGAATAAAACTTCACATTCTTTTACACCGGCGGATTTCATAAGAACTATTTCAGCGACATGAACGGTATTCTCGCCTTCCTTGATTTCAGAGAACGGCAACTCGTCATTGTTATAAGTGAATGTAGCCCGAGAGTCTTGTTCCGGATCGATATTGCTCACAAGCTCTATCGCAACGAGATTCACGACATCACCTTTCTTCAAGGTATGCGTTCCTGCTGTAAGATCCAACGTTACCAAGCCGTCTTTGTCGGTTGTATATACCAAACCGTCAATCTTTACCTTCTTATTAGCAACATCAAATACAAAGATTGCTGTTTGTGTCTCAGAAGAATTGACTGTTATTGCCGTAGAAGTCTCCATCTTAACAACATCGCTGTATGTTACTCCTTTGTATGTTACGCCTGTGCTTAAGGTTTTATAGCTACCCGATACCGTGGTCCATGACTGAGACGGAGTATTACCTGTGAAATGACATATCTCGCCGTCTGTCGGTGCTGACGTAGATTTGAAGTTAGCCTTTACGTCTGTATCTGCATCCAAAGACTCGATAGTATATTCATTGCCGTTAGCAGTTCCCGATGTTCCGATTACTGCCCAACTGCTGAACACATAGCCGTCTTGTGCATTAGCGGTGAATACGAGCTTTGTACCATGCTCAACCTTTGAAAGGTCTAAATTATCAGCAGCATTACCTTCACTATCCGTTGCACTTACGGTTATCGTTCCGTTTGTTGCGGAAGTGGTTACTTTATAAGTGTTTCGAGTCCACTTAGCATAGAGCTGTGTGTCTTTTGAAATTGCAGCACCAGGTGTCGCTACATTTTCAAAAGTATTATCAATGTACCAGCCACCGAAAGTCCAACCTGTTTCCGTAAGTGTTGGCAATGGATTAGGTAATGCCGTAACGTTCGTAACTTCTGTTTCAGTAAGTGTACCGAGACCGTTATTGTTGTAGGTTACTGTGTAGGTGGTTGGCTCTGTGCTACCGCCTTCAGGAGTAATTGCCAAACAGAGACAGCCAATGTTTATTGTTCCACTGGAGGTAAGGGTATAAGTACCCGGAGTTAAGTCGGTATACTTAACTTGTTGCGCAACAGAAGTCTTAACAAGAATTTTACCGTTTGTATCCGTAGACTTGTCTGGTTTTGTTAAGGTCAGAGTTCTTTCATTACTACCTGAATTTGATTGTGCAAGAATATAAAATACGCCTGTACTATTTTCAGGAACAGTGAATGTTACTGATTTATCAAAGTCTCCAGTTCTTTTAGTTACAGAATATTCTCCAAGACCATCAATATTAATTTTTGCCCCTGTTGTATTAAAGCTATTTGTAGATTTCGACAAAGATTCACTAAAGTAAATATTTTCAACTTCTGTCAAGCCCGTTTTATTATCATTACCGGCTTTATCAGCAAACCATATATTGTATGTTGTGCTACCCGTTTGAGAGTCGTTATTACCGCTATCCTCAACCGTCACCTCCGCAGTAGATGACTGTATAACCCCGTCAGCTTTTGCAGCAGGAGTAGCAACGCAATAATAAGAGCCTGACTCTGTAGGAACGAACGATGATTCTGTAGCACCAGCAACAGCACTTCCATCCTTATACCACTGGTATGTAACGGAGCTACTGCCCAAAGCCTCGATAGAAATTTTCTCATCTTTGGGAAGAGAATATGCTGGCTTCAAATCTCGAGCCAAAAGGATAGCCTTGCTATTTTCCGTCTGGTTTTGATAAGCACGCTCATACTCTGTCGCAGCCATGACAAAAGCACCAAGCACCTTGCCCTCGGTATAGTCTGTTGTAGGCGCGATGTCATATCCCAACAGATAATAGGCATTGGAACCATCACGGAAGCGTACCCCGCCAAATTTGTATCTATCTTCACTTGAACTTGAAGACTCTTTTCCTCCCAGTCCTGCGGATTTGCAGCAGCCGACAAGGTGTACCGTGCCGTCAGTATTCTGCTTCATGAACTGGGTTACGAGACCCGCATACGCATCCTTTGCCACGCTTTCATAGGTCGTATCCAAGAATCCAAGACGCATGGCTTTAAGGTATGCGGCCGTGAAGATGGCAGTGCATGAAGACTCGAGGTAATTGGATACGGGAGTATATGATTTGCCGTTGTAATACTGGGCAGAATAGTTTCCGTCCTTAGCTATCAACTGATACCAGCAACCCGTTTCTTTGTTCTGATACTTGGCAATGCCGGCAGCCAAATCCTTAAGATTGTTTGTTAGAGTCTCGTAATAATCCTTATCTGTAAGTCCGGCTTTCTCCATCTGCTCAAGCACATCGACAAGTGCGAGGAAATACCAGCCCTCAGCACGTCCCCAAAAAGCTGCGGAGTGACCGGGTGCAGACATGCCCTTCCATTTGCTCTTGTCTGTCTGTGCCGTAGTCCAAATCTCGGCATCTCCTGCCCATGTGTCAGAATGTGATGTAGCATTATCATTATCCGTGGAGAAAGCATGGTAAAGCAATTGGGCATTACTATCCCAGCACTGCTCCCATACATATATAAGCTGATTGGCGATGAGCTGCCAGTCATCGTCTGTGATTGCAGTATATCCGCTATACTCGTTTTTCAACTGTGCAAGCAATGCCGGCCCCATATACTGACCGTCGAGCCACATCTGGTTTTCATAGTCGGACTTGTGGAACCAACCTCCTGCAACACTTTTGTTATTCAGTGTAACGGTGGAACCAAAAGAGTAGCTTGTGTTATGGGCCTTCAACCCTTTCATAGCATTACTCAACTGAGTAAGCGCAGTAGATGCTGTACTCGAAGTTTCCGATATATAAGATTCATCATTTGCCAAAGTATAAAGTCCGAAGTACATCTTGGCACCGTTCAGGTTGTCAAGGCTTCCGCCACCCGTCGGAGCACTTACCCCATTATGGTTGGCATAACTCTCAACACTCTTGAACCACGGCTTTGACCACTCAAAGTCCTTATACCAGATGGCATTCTCTATGGCAGCCTTTGCCACGAGTCCGGCAACGTAGTCAAGTACTACGCCCTTAGAGCCTTCCCATGTAGGGAATGCGGATTTCTCTGTTAGGTCACTCTTGTAGGTAGCAAACCCCATAGCGTTGGTGTTGCCTTTAAAGTCTCCCAAACGAGAATCAAGAACCCACTGCGAATAACGCACATTCTTGTTGAATTTAACGTCTGTCTGTGCTTTCACCGCCACATTGCCCACGAGCAACAGCATCATGGGCAACAACGCTCTTACGAAAGCACTAAACAAGGGATTGGCATTATGCCCCCCCCGATTTGTAGAACTTTTCATTTTGCTTTAGTTGTTTGTTTTAGTTATATAATTCTATAAATATTTTGGATAAATCCGTTTATTTTCAAGCAGTTATGTAATCGTTTCAGTAAATGCGGTTACAGTAGTTTTCGTTTGCAAAAATAGTATTTTATATCTTATATAGGATAGTTTGATAACTTAAAATTGCTTAAAATTAACGAAAACGTTTGCGGAAAGGGCCTCGGTAGAGGATTTTGAAAGGGAAGAACGAAGAGGGAAGAATCAATAAGTAAAGAGGAGAGGGGGAGAGAGAGAATACTAACATAAAGGGTGGTAGCAGGGTCGTCATTTTCCCGTCAGATAGCGAACGAAAAGTAATTCTGCCCGAAATACTCGAGTACTAAGCCCGAAATACTTGAGTATTTTAGGCCTGATTACTTGAGTATTTTAGGCCTGATTACTCGAGTACTAAAGCCCCGATACTCGAGTACTACGCCCAAATTACTCCGATACCACAAGCGAAATACATTTGCACTCGGCTCACCCGATAAATCTGTGGTAAAAATTTAAAAAACTTGCAGGATTAAAGGAAATACCCCGTTTTATGTTATAAATCTGTGTCATGACACAAAAATATGACATAAAACGGGGTGTTTTATTGTGCAGGGTTGTCTCTTCCGTAAACGTTTACGTTATTTTCTCACCCGAAAAGTGTACAGGGTATTCGGGAAAACTATATATTTGCAACGTAAATAAGATTTATTCGGGAAACACAAAGAAAAAATTGGCAATGACAGAGACTGTCTGAAAACCGATTTCAAGAAATAAAACTACTTACAAAACAAATCTTATGAACAAACTGTTTACTAAAATTATCATTGGTATCTCGGCGACCGCATCACTATCAGCGGCCGCCGAAACTGTAAAATGGAACTTTACTTCGGTACCGGCAGCCGACCAGACGGCTATCGCCGCAGATACGGAAAACTGGGGTAAGGACAGTAACAACAACCGCTTTCTTTATCTGAACGCGCTGAACAACGCTCCGGCATTGGCAGGGGGAGCGGAACTGGTGTGCGTGGGCGGACTGCGGTTCACCATCACGGCAAGCACGGCGGGCAACCTGCGGCTGGGCGACAAGAGCGACTGCAGGATGTGGATTGCCGACGCGAGCAAAATCGTGATTCCGAACAGAACGGCCGGCGAGGTGGTGGAGGTGATGTATGCCACATCGAAGGACGGCATGGCACGCACCTTCACGGCCGAGAACGTTACGGAGGAGAGCTTCCCGGCAAGCTCGTCGAACAAGACGAAGATAACGGGCAGGGCGACGGTGGCTGCCGACGGCGACGTGACGCTGACCACAACGGGCGCACTCTATATATATAGCATTGTGGCCGGCAACCCCGAAGACATTGAGCAGGGTGGGGGAACAGGCGGCAATGACAAGCCGACGGAGAACCCGGACAACCCTACGGACACGGAGCGGGGCATGAGCTACGGCGACCCAATGGTGATAAAGACTCCGAAGGCGGGCGAGGAAGACATCATCTGGTGCGCCCCGAACGGCGACGACGCTACGGCCGACGGCTCGGAAGCAAACCCGTATTTCGACCTGCAACTGGCTGTGAACAGGGCCGTTCCGGGTACGACAATCAAGATGAAGAGCGGCACATACGTGTATGACAAGCGCATCAACATAGACGGACGCAACGGTACGCACGACAACTACATCACGGTGATGTGTCCGGACGGCCGCGCGGTGCTCGACTTCTCGGGTCAGCCGTATCACGCCCACTCAAACAACCCGTATCAGGGCGTGCGCCTGACAAGCTCGTACTGGCACTTCTACAAGATTGACATCACCAACGCGAGCGACAACGGTATGCTCATTGAGCGCAACAAACCGGAGGGCGGCTCGGCGGCAGACATACTGGCGCGCACGCAGGACGGCCACGACAACATCATTGAGTTCTGCCATTTCTACCGCAACGGCGACACGGGATTGCAGATAAAGAATCTCGGAGCGTTCAACTATATCCTGAACTGCGACGCTTACGAGAACAAGGACGAGGGCGACGGCGATGCCGACGGATTCGCCCCGAAGGTGTCGGTGGGCGACGGCAACTACTTCTTCGGATGCCGCGCATATCATAACTCGGACGACGGATACGACTCTTTCTTCAAGAAGGACGGCGGTTTCCCCGACAACGTTACGATTGTATATGAGAACTGCGTGGCCTACGCCAACGGATTTATCAACGGAGTGAAGACCTCGGGCAACATGAACGGATTCAAGATGGGTTCTAATCAGGGCCGCATGAACGTGGTGCTGAACCGTTGCGTGGCAGTAAACAACGGCTCGAAGAGCTTCGACCAGAACCATAACTCGGGCGACATCATCATGAACAACTGCACGGGATATGCCCAGCACAAGAGCGTCATCGGCGCACCGAAGGACACTTACAGCTATAATATATACGAAGCGCTGGCTTCGGGCAGCGTATGTGAGCTGACAAACTGCATATCTATCAGCGATTACACAGACAAATCACTCAGCTCGAAGAATGAGTATGGGTCTAAGGACAAGGTGTTCGGCCGTTGCTGCACATCTGCCGCATCAAAGGAAACGAACTGCGACTATCTTGTTTCGCTGTCGAACTTCGTGGGCATGGACCATACTCAGCTCATCGCCGAGCGCAAGGAGGATGGCAGTCTGCCGGATATTGACTTCGCTCATCCATTGGAAGGCAACGCCGTGCTGGTGGACAAGGGCGCAAAGGTGGAGGCCAACGGCCGCTACGCAAGTACGGGTGTGGTGGTTCCGGCAATCGCTTTCGCGGGCGAGGCTCCCGACCTCGGTGCTTACGAGCTCGGTATGGCTCAGAAGAACGTTGACTTCGGCACCGCCGACGGCATCGGATTCATTAACGGCACCGAGAGCGACGGTAAGAAAGTGCGCCTCGTTCAGGCCTTCAACGGCATGGTAGTGCTCAGCGTAGAGGGCGCAAAGGCAAGCGACAAGTACACTGTTTCCGCTTACACCATAAGCGGTGCGCTGCTCGGCAGCCATGCTTTCAACGGCACAAACACATCTGTTTATCTTCCGAAAGCCGACGGAATATTGCTTCTGAAGGTGGCAGGAAAGGGTGGGAACGAAACCGTGAAAGTGGCAATGAAATAAGAATATAGCTTCGTTAAGGTTATAATAATTTAATCGGCCGTCGTCCCAAAAGGTTAAAGTATCGGGGACGACGGCCGAACTGATTATTAGCGTGGCTAATAATTATTTGTTTTCTGTGGTATTCAAATCCGGCAAAGACAATTTACAATAACCTTCTTAACCCACATTTATATTGGAAAAGCTGCAATTTATTGATTTGACAGTGCACAATCTCACTTATTTTAGCTAAATTTGCAATCTGAAGAATAGGAGAGATGGGGAATGAAGAATGAAGAGTGAAGAGTGAAGACTGCGAAGCTGATGAGCTTGTGAAGTTTATGAGCACGCGAACTAATCCAATACCTTGATAAATATAAAAAGGTAGCAACTTGTCAACTGACAAGACATTTGTCTGAACTCCAGTCTCCTGTCTACTTAGATAAAAACAAAAAACAAGATATACAGAAATGGAATACAATTTCAGAGAAATCGAGAAGAGATGGCAGAAACGATGGGTCGAAATGCAGACATATAAGGTTTCTGAAAAAGACGACAAGAAGAAATTCTACGTGCTTAATATGTTCCCGTATCCGTCGGGAGCAGGACTGCACGTGGGTCATCCGCTCGGCTATATAGCCAGCGACATATACGCAAGATACAAGAGGTTGCAGGGCTATAATGTGCTGAACCCGATGGGGTATGACGCATACGGACTGCCGGCGGAGCAGTATGCCATTCAGACGGGACAGCATCCGGCCGTTACTACGGACACAAACATAAAGAGATACCGCGAGCAGTTGGACAAGATTGGCTTCTCTTTCGACTGGTCGAGAGAGATACGCACGTGTGATCCGGAATACTATCAGTGGACACAGTGGGCGTTTATGAAGATGTTCAACAGCTTCTATGCGGCCCCCCTCGACTCCCCCCAAGGGGGGAAGCCCAAAGCTCAGCCGATAACCAGACTCATTGAATACTTCGAGAAGAACGGAACGGAGGGTCTGGAGCAGTATGGTGTGGCGCAGAGCGAGGAGCTGTCGTTCACTGCCGAAGAATGGAACTCATGGGACGAGAAAAAGCAACAAGAGACTTTGATGAACTACCGTATTGCTTATCTGGGCGAAACGATGGTGAACTGGTGTCCGCAACTGGGTACGGTGCTGGCTAACGATGAGGTCGTGGACGGCGTATCGGAGCGCGGCGGCTACCCGGTAGTGCAGAAGAAGATGCGCCAGTGGTGCCTGCGTGTGTCGGCATACGCACAGAGACTGCTCGACGGACTGGACACCATCGACTGGACCGACTCGCTGAAAGAGACACAGCGCAACTGGATTGGTCGCAGCGAGGGAACGGAAATGGTGTTTAAAGTGAAAAACGAAGAACGAAGAACGAAGAATCAAATAGCAAGGAAGGATGAAGAGGAAAAAACGGAGGACGAAGAATCAAATACCAAGCAAATGGATTCTTCACTCTTCACTCTTCACTCTTCACTCAAAGAGTTTACCATCTTCACTACCCGCGCCGACACCATTTTCGGTGTTACCTTCATGGTGCTGGCACCGGAGAGCGAACTTGTAGACAAGCTGACGACAGCAGAACAGCGTGCCGAAGTGGACGAGTATCTGGCATACGTGAAGAAGCGCACGGAGCGTGAACGCATCAGTGACCGTCGTGTTACGGGAGTGTTCTCGGGTTCGTATGCCATCAATCCGTTTACGGGCAAGAACATTCCGATTTGGATTTCAGAGTATGTGCTTGCCGGTTACGGTACGGGTGCCATCATGGCGGTGCCTGCGCACGACTCGCGTGACTATGCTTTCGCAAAGCATTTTAACCTGCCTATCATCCCGCTCATAGAAGGCGCAGACGTGAGCGAGGAGAGTTTCGATGCGAAAGAGGGAATTGTGATGAACAGTCCGGCCCCCTCCAACTCCCCCAAGGGGGAGAGTCCCAACGGGATGGAACATAATATAAATAATGAGATGGCCGAGAACACGGCGGATGGGTCATCCCCCCTTGGGGGGAACGTGGGGGGCTTTTCCCTTAACGGCCTTACCGTGAAAGAGGCCATCGCCAAGACCAAAGAATATGTTACTTCGCACGGTCTTGGCCGCGTGAAGGTGAACTTCCGCCTGCGCGATGCCATCTTCTCACGCCAGCGTTATTGGGGCGAGCCGTTCCCGGTATATTACAAGGACGGTATGCCTTATATGATTCCTGAGAGCTGTCTGCCGTTGGAGCTGCCCGAGGTGGACAAGTTCCTGCCTACCGAGACGGGCGAGCCGCCACTCGGAAACGCCACACGTTGGGCTTGGGACACCGTGAACAACTGCGTGACGGAGAACGCGAAGATTGACAACAAGACCGTGTTCCCGCTCGAATTGAACACGATGCCGGGCTTCGCGGGATCATCGGCGTATTATCTCCGCTATATGGATCCGCGCAATCATGAGGCATTGACGGATAAGAAAGTGGACGAATATTGGCAGAACGTTGACCTGTATGTGGGTGGAACAGAACACGCAACGGGCCACTTGATATACTCACGCTTCTGGAACAAGTTCCTCTTCGACTACGGATTCTCGTGCAAGGAAGAGCCGTTCCAAAAGCTGGTGAATCAGGGAATGATACAGGGAAGGAGCAACTTCGTGTATCGCATAAATAGGACTGCCCCCTCCAACTCCCCAAAAGGTGATAACTCTGACGGACAGAATAACAGCACTGCTGAGAGGCCGGTATTCGTTTCTTTCGGCCTGAAGGACAAATACGACGTAACGCCTATCCATGTGGACGTGAATATCGTCAGCGGCGACGTGCTGGACGTGGATGCTTTCAAGGCATGGCGGCCGGAATACAACAACGCCGAGTTTATTCTCGAAGACGGAAAGTACGTATGCGGTTGGGCCGTGGAGAAGATGTCGAAGTCGATGTACAACGTTGTCAACCCCGATATGATTGTGGAAAAATACGGTGCCGACACACTCCGCCTGTATGAAATGTTCCTCGGTCCGGTGGAACAGAGCAAGCCGTGGGACACGAACGGCATTGACGGATGCCACCGTTTCCTGAAGAAATTCTGGGGACTGTTCTACGATAACCGCTCCGATGCGTTCCTGCCTAACAACGAGGAAGCTAAGCCGGAGTCGCTGAAGAGCGTCCACAAGCTGATAAAGAAGGTGACACAAGACATCGAGAACTTCTCATACAACACGTCAATATCGGCATTTATGATTTGCGTGAACGAGTTGATGCAGCAGAAATGCCACAACTGTGAACTGCTGAAGAAGCTCGTCGTGCTGATTGCGCCGTTCACTCCGCACATCGCCGAAGAGCTTTGGGCAGCCTTAGGAGAGCAGGGCAGCGTTTGCGATGCGGCTTGGCCGGTATGCGAAGAGAAGTATCTCGTGGAAAGCGAGATGCAGCTCACGGTGTCGTTCAACGGCAAGGCGCGCTATCAGAAGATGTTCCCCGCCGACGCAAAGAACGACGAGGTGCAGCAGGCTGTGCTCGACGACGAACGCAGCGCGAAGTATCTGGAAGGCAAACAGATTGTGAAAGTAATCGTAGTGCCTAAGAAAATCGTCAATATCGTAATAAAATAAAATCCGAAAGAGAGTGACAATAGACCACAAAAAATTATGGAACGAGGCACAAGACTATGTGTTCATAACCATAGGTCTTATGCTCTATACATTCGGTTGGACCGTATTCCTCCTGCCATACGAGATTGTGACGGGAGGAGTGACGGGTCTGTCGGCTATCATTTTCTATGCCACGAAAATACCGATAGAATACTCTTACTTCGTCATCAACGCTGCGTTGCTCGTCGTCGCGCTGCGGATACTGGGCTTCCGGTTTATGATGAAGACCATATATGCCATCGTTGCGCTCTCGGTAATGCTATGGGCGGCGCAGAAGGTGATGATGGGACCCGACGGAGAGTTCTATCAGATACTCGGAAAAGGGCAGGAACTGATGTCGCTAATCATCGGCTGTATCATCACAGGGTCGGGACTTGCGGTGGTGTTCCTGAGCAACGGAAGCACCGGAGGCACTGATATCGTGGCGGCAGTGGTAAACAAATTTCACGACTTCTCACTGGGTCAGGTACTCATTTTCGTAGACTTCGTGATAGTGGGCAGTTGTATGTTCATCCCCTCGTTCGGCACTTATCTCGAAAGAATCCACAAGGTGGTGTTCGCATTGTGTACCATCGGCATCGAGTGCTTCACGCTGGACTACGTGATGAATGCCCGAAGAGAGTCGGTGCAGTTCCTTATTTTCTCGAGCAAATACCAGGAAATAGCCAACGCCATAGCCAAGAACACAGAGCACACGATAACGATTCTCGACGGACACGGATGGTACACGGGCCGGCAGATGAAGGTGTTGTGTCTGCTGGCAAAGAAGCGTGAGAGTGTGAATATCTTCCGGTTGATAAAGATGATAGACCCCAACGCATTTGTAAGTCAAAGTTCTGTCATCGGTGTTTACGGTGAGGGATTCGATGAAATGAAGGTGAAAGTGCCACAGGATGAGAAAAAACAAGAGATATATGAAACTGATAATAGCAACCAACAACAGCCATAAACTGTCGGAAATACGCAATATCTTAGGTGAAAGTGCCGAAGTTTTGTCGCTGAAAGACATCAATATGACTGCCGAAATAGAAGAAAACGGCACCACATTAGAGGAAAATTCGGAGATAAAAGCCGCTGCTGTGGCCGACTATCTGCAAGACACCGGCTATCCAATGCCATACGCCGTGGTTGCCGACGACACAGGCTTGCTCGTTGACGAGCTTGGCGGTGAGCCGGGAGTACGCAGCGCACGCTATGCCGGTGGCGACGGACACGACAGCGAAGCCAACATGGCTCTGCTGCTGAAGAACCTCAACGGCAAGACTAACCGCGCCGCACATTTCAGCACCGTGATAACCCTTATCGAGGCAAACGCCGACGGAGAGATTACCGCCCGCCAGTTTTTAGGCCGCGTAGACGGCACTATCCTCACAGAAAAGCATGGCAGCGAGGGGTTCGGCTACGATCCGATATTCATGCCCGACGGCTACGACAAGTCCTTCGCCGAGCTTGGTAACGAGGTGAAAAACAAGATAAGCCACCGTGCCTTAGCCGTGGAAAAGCTTGCGGAGTATCTGAAAGGGTAGGGGAGAATAAATAAAAATCCCTCATTGAGTGACCATTCAAGAGCATTCAATCACTTAATGAGGGATTTTTATTAAATCAACAGTGCGATAAACATATCCATAAACATAAAGATTATCAGGTTATTATGAGAAATATCATTCTTACTTTAATGCTATCGGTAGTATCGTCTGTATTTGCCGACAAGATAGGACAATGGCAGACGTATATCGGCTACAGTGACATAACAGACATAGAACCTGCCGGCAATCTTGTGTACGTGCTCAGTTCCGACAATATTTTCTCGTATAATACAGTTGACAAAAGCGTTGCTACATACGATACCGTATATCCGCTGAACGATAGCGGCATACAATATATTGCATGGTGTAATGGTGCGAAGAGGCTTGTTATAATCTATACAGACCACAATATCGACCTGCTTGATAACAACAGCAATGTGGTAAACATCAGTGACTACTATGACAAATCAATGACTGAAGACAAAACTGTCAACAACATTACAATAAACGGCAACTACGCTTATCTCAGCACCGGATTCGGAATAGTGAAAATAAATGTCAAAGACGCGGAGATAAGCGACACGTATAACCTAAAAATGAATGTCACTGACTGCGCAATAGAAAACAACACCATATATGCAAAGACCCCATCGGGCGTCTATGCTGGCAAAATATCAGACAACCTGATTGATAAAAACAACTGGAAAATCACGTCTGCATCAGTATCTTTCAACGATGCGAACGATATTATTGTGAGTACTAATAACGGCTATAAGGAATACATTGCCTACGACAACACCAACAAGTGTTACTGGAGCAACCAGCAGGACGGCAAACTGCAAGGCTATAAACTCGACAATGACAACGGCACAAAAACTTTTATAGCACAAGACATCAATCCCGACGGACCGAAATACAATTATTTCGGCTTTCTAAAAATACATGACAACAAGTTATATTCTTGCAATGGTAGCGGATGGGACTTGGAGCAACCAGCCTCAATACAGATTCTCGATTTGAACAACAACTCATGGACAACGTTCAATAACGAAGGGATTGGGGATAAGTATGGTGTAAGATACCAAGACATAATAAGTCTTGACATTGACCCACGCGACAACCGCCACATCGTAGCAGGCAGTCAGGCAGGACTTTTCGAATTCTATGATGGTGAAGTAACAAATCATTGGAACCACGAGAATAGTCCTATTTATTCTCACTATAATGTATCCGACAAGAATGTAAATTATGAAATCATTACATCTGTCCTTTATGACAAGAACGGAAATCTGTTCTTAGCAAATACAGGAAGCAGCAAAAACACATTACTAAGACTTAATTCTGACAATACTTGGTCTACACTTAGTAATTCCATAAGTGGCGAGAATGGAGGTTTTCTCAAATTTAAGGAAATGAACGACAAAGGCCAAATATGGATGTGTAATAATGACTGGAACTATCCTGCTGTTTATCTTTATGATACCATGACAGATGCCGTTAATGAATATTCAAATTTTGTTAATGAAGACGGTATAACCTTTAACAATGTATCGGGTTGCAGGACATTAGCTAAAGACAAGGAAGGAAATATTTGGATTGGTATAGATCAAGCTCTGCTCATGCTTCCCCCAGAATATCAAAATAATCCTTCTTTAGGTTTCTATCAGGTAAAAGTGCCCCGTAATGACGGTACCAATCTTGCCGATTACCTGCTTTCTGGACTTGACATAACCGCCATTGCCGTAGATAATGCCAATCGTAAATGGATTGGAACGAACAATAATGGACTTTATGTCGTTAGCAATGACAACATCGTAGAGGAGCATCACTTCACCACAAGCAACAGTAGCATACTCTCAAACGTTATACAAAGCATCATTATTGATAACAAAACGGGTAAAGTATTCATCGGTACAGACAAAGGATTATGCTCATATCAGAGTGAAGCGAGCGAGACGAACGAAGACATGAACAAGGACAATGTCTGGGCTTATCCTAATCCTGTGCGGCCAGAATACCGCGGAATGATAACAATAACAGGACTTTCTTTCAATGCAGACGTGAAGATTACGACCTCAAACGGTGTTCTCGTGGCACAAGGACGCAGCACGGGCGGCTCGTTCCTTTGGGATGGCAACGACTTGAAAGGCAAGCGCGTGGCTTCGGGTATATATATGGTTCAAACAGCTACGAGCGACGGAAGTAAAGGCACTGTATGTAAAATAGCCATCATAAAATAGAAATGAAACAAATAAAACTAAATCCTTTATTTACAGTTATCTTGCTACTGTCTCCTTTTATAATATATTGGCTGACACTTCTTCTGCCGACATTCGATGATTGGGGATATTTCACCACGCCTGATTATGATTTTGGAGACAGCTTCGTAGGACGACTGATACCGCGCTTTACATATTGGCGACCGTGGGATGGAATTATTGGTTATATATTGTCTTTACACCCAACTTTTTTCCCTGCATTAAACCATATAGTGGTGTATCTTGCCCATTTGGGTGGCACTTATCTTATATATAAGATAGCAAAGGAGCTTAAATTCAAAAGTTTCGCGTGTAATGTAACAGCACTTTATTTCTTCATATCGCCAGCAATGCTTGGCACGATACTCGGTATTGACTCCATAAACCAAGCATATTCTTCCTTTTGGGGACTTTTAGCGACATTCATATACCTACAACGACACCACACATATAATATAATAATTTGGCTGTTGTGCGTAACAATCGGTACACTCGCAAAGGAAAATGCAATCGTTTATTTCGTTATTCCTCAGATAATAGCCTACGCTTTCGGACGCATCACATTGCGACAAGCCATTAAAGATAGTGTCTTGGCTATATTATTCATAGCATTATATTTTGCATCAAGGCTTCTGCTAACCACAGATGTAGTTGAAATAAATGACGAATATTTAGAGAATACATTCGCAAGAAAGTTTAAGAATATATGCGTATTTCTCGGAATGACATGGCTACCGTTAGACTTTGTCAGCTTGGTATATCCTCCTTTGCGCAATCTTTGGATTACTGTAATAACCTTGCTCCTGTCTCTACCATTTATGATAGCGGTATTTGCAAATAAAAAAGAACATTGGATAAACCTACGTTTCGCAGCTCTTGTTGTTTGTTTACTTATTGCCGTATCACCGCATTTGGTTACTATTTTCACAGCAATGCACCCTTATGCGGGATTGAGCATAGCATCTTTAATGATTGGCTACATGACAGACAAGTCAGAACACATAATTCTAATAAAACGACTGTTACCATTTTTCATCTTATCCTGCCTATTCATAGATTGGCATCATTGGCAGAAATCATACGAGTCGGGACTTATAGGCAAGAGAATGGCAGAGGACATTATTAAAAAAACAGGCAAGCGCATCGACCGCGTATATGTTATAGTGATTGAGGATGATGCTCCTAAATATTCCTCGTTTTGTGTTATCCCCCGTGATGCCTTCGGTTACGGCAAGGCTGCACTTGCCTACAATAACTATGAATGGCCACGCAACATAGAACACTATTATATTGATGAGACTGAAAAAAACAAAATAGACAGTATTGCCAACCGTGCGATAGCTCATAAATACGAGAATGTATGGCTCGTATATAAAGACAATGTGGAGATTATCAGATAACAATGCGTGCTTTATGAAAAGGGATATTCAATTAGATTGCTACCGCTCACTGACAATGATGTATATCGTATGCGTGATACATACATCTTTTTGGTTCTATCTTGACTTCCATTTTGACAAGTCGCTGATGCTCTTTGAAATGCCTGTAATATTCTTCATTGCAGGCGCATCGCAGTCATATAAAAAAGAATTCCACCTTAAAGAAACTATAATAAACAGAACTAAAAGGGTTCTTCTTCCATATTATATATTCCTTTTCTTTCTTATTGCTTGGTTTTATGCCTGTACTTTGCTAAATATTAACTTCGAGGGCAAAAAGATAGATTTAACACAGCTTACTGTCACCGACATAATTAAACTGCTTGCTACGGGTGGCAGTGAAAAGATTCCGTATTTAGGCTACACTTGGTTCATTTCATGTTACATGATAATTTCATGCTCGCTGCCCATACAAAAGACCATTATGAAAAAGATTCCAGCAACTATATACGCTGCCATCTGTTTTCTGCTGTTTGCTATTTGTTGCCTTTTCAAGATACATTCGCCCGAAAATATACTGGAAAATATACTTTGTTACAACGTCTTCTATATCTCCGGATTTCTCTTCTATAAAAGACTTAATGTAAAACAAATAGTGTCTGTGGCCATATTACCAGTCACCATATCGGCTTATCTCTTACTGAACGGGAAGATGTTTCAGAAGTTTCCGCCTGATATGTTCTTCCTTCTATACAACTTAGGAGTAATCTGTATATTGGCTATAATATTCCATTACATAACAATACAATATATATATATAGTAAAGGTGTGGAATGTGAGAGGCTATAATATATTTCTTTATCAGAGCATTATCCTTTTCATTGTATATAAGATGACTGAGAGCCTGCTCGGACATATAAATAATGACTTCGTAAAGTTCATTGTACTATTTGCAGCTACGATTACCATTGCAACGGTTTTCAGCTATGTTCTATTCTATATAGAGAAGAAGATAACGGCTCTTTTGTGTGGAAATAAATAGGGAATCAAACATTATAATCCGGCATTCTCAGCTCAGATATGTGCCGAGCTTATAGAGTTTGAGCAGCAGCAGCGAAGGTCTTCTGCTTCTGAGATTGCATAATTCTATCTTGCGCAGACATTGTTTATGCAACAACAACATTATTTTTTCAAGACGGTATTTGCGCAACCAATCCACAACGTAGAGTAGGGGAGAGTAGTCGCGCAGCTCAGTTTCAAAGTCATGAAGGGTCTGCAAAGCCTCATTCAACTTACGCAGATAGGCTTGATTATCCTCGAAATAGGTATATGCAACGGGATTATCAATATGATTGACTATTATACCGGCCTGCTCCAAAGCCTTACCCAGCATCACATCCTCATAGCCATAGCTCTTTATCCGCTCATCATAAGGCACCCGTTCGAGCACCGTGCGATGATAGAAGAAGTTGGTCGTACGGAACGAACGATAAGGAAAAGCCTGCCGTGCCTGCAAGGAATGGTTGCGTTCCTCATGTTTCTCATAACGGAAACGCAGGTTCTCACGGTATAATCTCTTTGTATCTACACCGCCGTCAACGCAGACTCCGCCGCAAACAACCTCGCCTTTACCAACCGGTGCAGTGAGATAACGAAGTAGAAAATCATCATTTGGTATCGTCAAACGGGCATCTATCATTAGGCACCACTCGTATTTTCCATAACGGGCCATATTGTTCCGCATCGCTGCACGGCAGTCGCTGTGAGGACATCTGACATATTTACAATGCTCTATGATATCTATTGCCTCGTTTCTCCGTATAATACAAGCATCCGTACTGCCGTCATCCACCGCAAGAATCTCATACTCTAATCCAGATATAACAGCCGCCTGACGCTGCAACTCACTTACAAGAGGCAACGCATTGTCATTATATACGGGTATGAGTATGGACAGTTCGCTTATCATTGCTTTTCATTATTCACTTACAAATGTACAAAAAATAGTGTTATCTATATACCGACAATATAAAGAATTTAGGAGTTTATACATACAAAAGGGATAAAAACATGAAATAAACACTGTAAAACTTGTCCATAAAACTATTTTTTCATACTTTTACAACTATGAAACTCAGCATAATAGTACCTGTATATAATGTGGAAAAAACTCTGAAACGGTGTGTGGACAGCATACTCCGACAGAGGCTTGACAATTATGAATTATTACTGATAGATGATGGTTCACCCGACAATAGCGGTGCTATGGCTGATAAAATGGCAGATAATAACCGCATAAAAGTTTATCACAAGGCCAATGGCGGACTTTCGGATGCAAGAAACTATGGCCTTGACAGAGCCACGGGAGATTACATAACGTTCGTAGACAGCGATGATGAAATAGCTCAAAATACATTTCCAAAACTGATAGAAATACTCCGTGAACATCCAGAATACGACATTTTAGAGTACTCTGTCAAACAAATTAAAAAGAATAAGAATGTATTGTTTGCCCCCGGTGAACACGTTTATCAAAACGCTACAGACTGGCTTAAAAACAAAGGACTGCAACATTGCTGGATGTGTAACAAGATTTTCAAACGGAAATTGTTTGAAAATACACGCTTTCCTATACATATTAAAAGGTTTGAAGATATGTGGATGATGAGTGAAGTATTAATTAAGAACCTCACAATAGCCACCACTTCGCATGGAACATACTTATATTATAATAATGAAAACGGACTGGTTGCCACTACACCATCATATACAGGTCTGCTGAAAGAGCAGATGAATCTAATCAACAAGGTGGGTATAGATACGCGAAAAGCCGAATGGCATCATCTTTATATGGATATGTTCAATATTCAACTATATGTTTATATGCAGACTTGTGATATTTTATTGCCACACCAATGGGTGAGACCACGCATTTATAACGATGTTCAGGGACTGATAAAGTCGCTTGCTCTCGATGTATTTGGCTTGCGGCTGTCTTGTAAAATATTCAAATTATTAATGAAGCGCAGATAGGAATGGGCAACTATAAAAAGAAAAATATAGTATATGTAATAGAGGATATAGCTGTGAGAGGTGGTGCGGAGCGTATCATTTCCGACAAAGCGAATATTCTGTCGGCACAATATGGACATAAGATAACTATCATATCTATATACGAAGACTGTCGCCCGGCAAGTTATCCACTCAACAAAGACATCGATGTGGTGCGTCTTAACGTGCCTATGGCCGTTAAAAACAGCAATACGGTAACTAAATTTTTCAGTAGAACAGCAACGCTCCTAAAAGCTGCCAAATGCCTTAATAAAGCCATAAAGAGCATCAATCCGGATATAATATTCTTCACGACAACACTTAGTGCATTGCTCTTGCCACTGTGTAAGACCAACGCCCGAAAGATATATGAATCACATTCTGCCAAGCCTTTCACTCCCTATAATAAACTGTTCCTGCCAATGGAACTGTGTGCCGACTGTGTATTATGCCTCACAGAAGGTGATGCAAAAGAATATCGGCACTCCCAGAAGGTTATGGTTATACCCAATTTTATAAGTCGCCCGGAAAAAATTGTAAATGACTATTCTGTGAAAAAGGCCATTGCTGTAGGAAGATTGGAATATGAAAAAGGCTTCGACATTCTTATAGAGTGTTGGAAAGACATCGCTAAAAAACATCCCGACTGGCATCTCGACATCTATGGAGAAGGTTCATTAGGCCGGGAACTCCAACAGCAGATTAACTCTTCAGGGCTGAAAGATAAGGTGACGCTCCGCGGCCGTTGCGACAATATGATGGAAAAATACACGGAATACAGTCTGCATCTTATGCCGTCACGCCATGAGGGGCTGCCTATGACTCTCATAGAGGCACAAGCCTGCGGATTGCCATCAGTAACATTCAACTTTAATTTTGGTGCTTCAGATATTATAAAAGACTATCATAACGGCATGATAGTGGAGCAGGGCAACGTCAATCTCTTTGTAAATGCCATAACAGAGATGATGAATAATGAGAAAATGAGAATGGAACAAGGCCGCAAGGCACTTGAAAACAGCAGACGTTTCTATGCTGAAAACATCATGCCCGAATGGCAAAAACTAATAGACGGACTATAAAATACAGTCTGTCTATTTTATTTTCAATAATCATTTACTTATTTTTCAATAGTTGCTCATATAACTTTATATATTCCTCCGCAACCCTGACGTGGTCATGATACTTCCTTACGAACTCAATGCCCTGCCGTTTCATATCTTCTATCTTTTCCGGATAAAGCAACGTCTCGCGCAACATCTTCATGTTATATTCATCCTCTTCGGGCCGAACATTGATTATCGGACGCAGCTCTTTCTCGCCTATAAAGTCGTAATATTCCTCTTCTCCGCCACCTATCACAACTGTTCCATGAGCCATAGCGGCAAGAGAGTTCATCGATGGAGTGTATGAATAAAGCTGGTCCACGAGCACATCGGCTTCATCGAGCATCTTAAGATAGTCATTATAAGGCACGTCATAAACCTTTTTCACTTCTAACGAGCCGGGATTCTCGGCCGCAATGCGCTCCACATACTTAGCTATTATCTCCGCACCTTTCATATAATCGCGCTTCGACTGTATACCAATGAGCACCTTAACAGGCTTCTTCACCTGCCTTTTCATATTCTCTTTACCTGTAAAAGAAGATATTTCCATCGGCAAAGGCATATAATATAATTTATCATGGTACTCCGGTAAATCATAACATAGATAATATTCATAAAGACAAGGAAGCAAAGCATCAGCCTGTTTGTTAGTGTATTTACAGCAATGCATCAAGTTTGGGAGCATCTGTTCCTCTATTCTCCAAGCGTTTTCCTTTTCGTTTATAATGCGATTACCTATATTTGTGTCGCAATACTTCAACACTCCGGCGGCTTGTCTGTTGAATATAATAAAGTCATCGCCCAAACAACACTTCACAACTTTCTTGTTTGTGAGTTTCAGTAATCGCATTATTATCTCGTTCCATCGTCCTCTCAACGGTATAAACTGGTAATTATGTATCTGTACTATGTCGTTACCCACAAGTCTACGAACATTAAGTAACAGTTTCCACAATGTCATAATGCCGCTCAACTTTCCATATTTCATGTTGCGTTTCAGATCTATGTCGCGAGGACAATTACGTTCATTGTTTCCTCCAGACATAAGAATTACATCGTGTCCGAGTTTTTTAAATCCATTTCTCAGTGTATAATGCACGAAACTCGCCTCACCTAATAACAGTATTCTCATACTATTTTATAAATAAAAAACATTATATTCAAATTAAATTATATTCATTCGTCTCAGCCACATAGTAAAGAAAGTATCATAAACACGATAAACATCTTTATCCTGAGTTATCAAATCTTTCTCAAGAAGTCCCTTAACAGCCGACATAACCGATGATGATGACTGCAAAGCATACTTCCTTATGAACTTTCCTCCACTAACGGATTTGGCTTCACCTTCGGCTGCAATGGCAATAAAGACATTACGTTGTTTCTCCGGCATCTGATAAAGTAAAGCATCGTATGTATCTGAAGAAAACGAAAGCAGTTCATCTACAGCCTCGTCTATCATTGCTACGCTGCACTCATTACCTTTCTCTGTGCGGGCATACATTATGTTCATAATCCGCTGCATATAGGAAGTAACACTATTGAATCTTTCATATAGTTCGTCCACAACCGCCACATTAATACCTTTTCCAGCATTATTGAAATGGCGAATGCAAAATTCTTTATATTTATCCCTGCATATTGGATGGAGATTGAACAATGTTACCGACTGAAAAAACGGACGTGCCGGAGATGTGAATATCTCGCCCATAAGATGTCGGTGGCTACCAGAAAAAACAAAATTTGCATTAGAACAATGTTGTATATATGTACGAAGAAGTGCTTCTACGCTTTTTCCATCAGCATATTTAGTTATTTGTTGAAACTCATCAATAGCCACAATGCACGGCTTGTCTGCACAAGAGAGATACTTGAATATTTCATCCAGAGTAGACGAAGGATTGGTTATGTTGCCTAATCCGACACTCCATGTTGGAAGTCCATTAATGTCGAAACTTATTTCTGATTTTAATGAAGTTACAGTATTAATGAATTTCTCCCATACACCACGTCCAAACGGACGTAAAGAGTCTGTAATACTCTTGCCAAACATATTAACAAACTCACACAGAGAGTTGGTAGAGTATATGTCTATTATAAAAGTATAATAATCTTCTGATATTTCTTTCTGTGAAAAACAATGACGAATCAAGTCTGTCTTACCAATTCTTCGTGGAGATATAAGCGCCACATTGTTGCCGTTTGTCAACAAATCAATCAGTGTCTTTGTTTCTTTAACACGGTCGCAGAAGTATTCCGGTCCTGCATATCCACTTGTAACAAAAGGATTTCTCATAAGCTCATTGTTTTATGCAAAGATAATGCAAGCCGAACGCAAGAGAATTTCTTCTCAATTGCTGAGGCGCAGCTTATCTTATGCAAAGATAATAAAAAATATTGTATTATCATTTTATGATAATCATAAAATGATAATATATGATTAATCCAACGACAATCATTTATGAAAAGTTATCAACAAAAACTGTTGAAAACCCTGTTAAAAACCTTATTAATAACTTCGAGGATATAAACACAGGCAAGAATGGCAGCCCAAAAATGTGGATATAAACATAGATATAAAGGAGTTTTATAGAAGTTTTCAACGGTTTTAGAACGAAAAAAGATATAAACTTATTAACTTTGCAACGAAGAAGGAAATTGTTGATAATTATGATTAAATGCTGATTATCAGACTATAAACTAATTAATAAGTTGTGAATAAAGCATTACAAGATGTTTATAACTTAACAGGCAAGTATTCTGATAAAAAGTTTTACACTTATGAACGGCACATCATCAATAACATTTTCTTTTTCTTTCTATTAAAATAAGAATATATAATAATAATGTTATGGTGAAGAAAGAGTGGAAAGACAAAGGATTTATCGACGAAGCGATAGACAAGTCGGTTAATCTGAAAGCTGAGATAAGAAGAATGTGCGAAGAAAAAGGGGCTATAATCTTGGCACATTATTATACGAGGGGGGAGATTCAGGAGATTGCCGACTTTGTGGGCGACTCTTTGGCATTGGCCCGTAAGGCTGCCGAGACCGACGCAAAGATAATGGTTATGTGTGGCGTTCATTTCATGGCAGAGACTTGCAAGATTCTTTCGCCAGAGAAAAAAGTTCTCGCTCCCGACCTGAACGCAGGCTGTTCGCTGGCCGACTCATGCAAGGCGGAGGACTTGAAGAAGTTCAAGGACGAGCATCCGGGCTACGAAGTTATTAGTTATGTAAACACAACGGCGGCTGTAAAGGCTCTCACTGATATGGTGGTGACAAGTGGAAACGCCAAGAAAGTGGTCGATTCGTTCCCTAAGGATGCCAAACTCATTTTCGGACCTGACTATAACCTCGGTTCATATATTAACAGCGTGACGGGCAGGGATATGCTTCTGTGGAACGGCGGATGCCATGTTCACGAGCGTTTCTCGGTGGCCGAGATTACAAAACTGAAGAAAGAGCATCCCGGCGCACTTGTGATGGCTCATTTGGAGTGTAAAGGTCCGGTTCTCGCCATATCCGACATACAAGGCAGTACGGCCGTGATGTTGAAGTATGCGCAGCAGAGCGATGCCACAGAATTTATTGTAGCTACCGAGTCGGGCATTCTTCACGAGTTGCAACGCAGTTGTCCCGATAAGCAGTTCTATCCCGTTCCGCCTGAGATAACCGAAGGCTCAGTAGGCTGTTCGTGCAACGAATGCGAGTATATGAAGCTCAATACACTCGAAAAGATATACAATACCTTGAAGTATGAATGGCCCGAGGTGATTGTAGATGAGGATATAGCGCGCGAAGCTGTGAAGCCAATCAAGCGGATGTTGGAAGTCAGTTGATTTCTCTGTATATAGTAAAAAATCCCGAAACACGAACTGTAGTATTTCGGGATTTTTCTGTATTGTAATGTTGCCAGGATGTTATGGCAACAGCTTATCGTTTATCATGCAGTCCATATACGACTGTACGATGGCCTTAAGCTCACGCTCCATCTGCTCCTGCTCTTTCACTTTGCCCACCAAATTGTGCTTCATCAGCTTGTCAGAGAGCTTATACACGCCGATAGTCTTCATGCCCTCAAGCTGCAAGACGTATCCGAATTTCACGTATTGGTATATTCCATTGAGATAGTTCACAGCCCAAGTGTCTTCTGCCGGAGTGTTCAGCACGTCGATACCAAAGCCTAAATACGGTTCGTCATACCCTAAATAGCCAAGCACCGTAGGCACAATGTCAATCTGCTGAGCCACAGCGTCGCGCATTCCCGGCTTTATCTCGCCGCTCGGATCATATATAATAATCGGCACGCTAAACCGTCCGATGTCGCTCTTATACTCTTCAAAGCCGCTCATATTGGTGTGGTCGCTCGTCATTACGAAGATAGTGTTCTTGAACCACGGCTCTTTTTTGGCTTTATTGAAGAAGTTCCGCAATGCGTTGTCGGTGTAGCGGATACATTTATGGATAGGCATTTCCTCCTCTTTGTATATGTTCTGATACTTCTCCGGCACGTGGAAAGGATGGTGACTTGATGCGGTGAAGAGCGCGGTGACGAACGGCTGCTTCATCTCCGACATTTTGGTGGCGTAGAACTGCATGAAAGGCTCGTCCCATATTGCCCAATATCCGTCGAAATCCTCGTCTCCGTGGAAGCGTTTATCCTTGTCGAAGTCCTCACGTCCGTAGTACTCTTTAAAGCCGATAGAGTTGGCAAAGCCGTTGAATCCCATGCTACCCGTGCGCGCTCCGTGGAAGAACGCCGTGCTGTAGCCTTTCTTCGAGAGCAGCGAGGCAATGCCGTCGACACGGTTCAGGGCCTGCGGCGTGAGCACGAAAGGCTTGATGAACATCGGAATTGACGACAGAACGCTTGGCATTCCGTCGATACTCTTGTGTCCGTTGCAATATGAATAGCGGAAAGTTGTGGAGTGTTGGATGAGCGAATCGGTGAAGGTGGTGTAGCTCTTGCTGCGGTTTCCGAGCATCTCCTTGTTCAGTGCGCCGATATATTCGCGTCCAAAGCTCTCTATAATCATTATGACCACGTTCTTTTTCCTCATCGGTGAAGTCACGACCGGCTTGTGAACGGGCGTATAAATGTTTGCTAATTCAACCTTGTCATCATAGTAATGCGGGTCACTGAATACTGCCTTGCCCAGCGTTCTGAGTACTGAGAACGGCGTGTTGAGCACCAGTGCCACTTCCATCGGGCGGTAAGTGTATTCATTTGCGTTGCTCAATGCCACCGGACGTATGTCTCTATGACGCCAGCCGCCTATCGGAGCACTCACCACGAGCACGATGGCAGCCAGTCCCAAAGCACGTTTCAGGCCAGTAATGCTTCGGCTTTTCGGTGTCATCTTATAGGAAATGTATGCAAGGAAGGCAGCGGCTACATACAGATACCAATGATTGAGGAATCCGCCGCGGATTCCACTGACGCACAAGATGCCGCAAAATACCAAACTGAGTGTCTGCAACAGATAGTATCTTGGCTTACTTTGAAGCTTTATTTCCATCTTCGGCGTGAAATAAAGTTTCCACAATGCCCATATCATCAAGGCTGCAAGAAGCACCAAATACCAGTGGCTCATCATCTCTGTGCCGATGATTTTGCCTAAGTTTCCTTCGTTGCTGAACTCTCCGAATACTTCCGATGAGGTGCGGCGCGATGTGAAACTGAAGTAAACAGAGTCGGCAAGGTTCACTGAAATAGCCAGTCCGTTGACCACAACGAACAGCCATTTACACACCTTATGATACGCAGCGTTCTCTTTCCAGTGCAGAGGCAGGAGCATGAGCAGTACATACAAGGCGTTGGTGTACATGATTCCTGGAGTGTCGAACACCATTCCGCCCATAAAAAGACGTGTCAGATGGCCTTCGCTTACGCTCTGGGCGAAGTAGCTGTAGTTCTCCAACAGATACTCAACACGGCACAATGTGTATATCACAAACAACAGAATGATATTCCATGCTACGGCCATGAAAGGCGAAACGACCGACCGTTCAAGATGTAAAGACTTTAGTTTTGAAAACATTTATATTCTTCTTTTTTATATTCCTTATTCTATTGCTTCTTATTATATAATGTATAATACATTATTATATAATGTGTAATCAGTCGTGCAAAATTACAAATATTGATGGAAAGTAAACTGAAATTAATGCTAAATAAGGTAAAACAACAATGCGGTCTTATAAATAATATGTACATTTGCCGATGTAAATGAGCGTAAGGATTATCACGATAATGGTCATATTACAGCTTTGCGGCATTCCGGTGAAGGCGCAAAGTGGGCGTCCGGGTTATATAAATCCGGAGGATAGGGCAGTGGATATGGACAATCCTACGTTTGTCTCGACGGTGAAAGTAGGCAAAGTGCTCTACGACAACGACTCTATACAGTACGTACAGACGAACGATATATACGTATTTCCCGAGCCTGAGTTTAAGAATGCGAAGCAACGGGCCGCATATAACAGACTTGTATATAACATTAAGAAGGTGCTTCCGATAGCGAAAGAGGCCAACAAGATAATAATAGAGACCTACGAATATCTTGAGACCTTGCCAAACAAGAAGGCGAAAGACGCTCACATGAAGCTCGTAGAGAAAGATATTATAAAGGAATATAAGCCGAGGATGAAGAAACTGACTTACGCTCAGGGCAAATTACTCATTAAGTTGATTTACCGTGAGTGCAATTCCTCGACTTATAATCTTATAAAAGCCTTTCTCGGACCGGTGCGCTCTGGTTTCTATCAGGCTTTTGCGTGGACATTCGGAGCGTCGCTTACAAAGAAATATGACCCCGAAGGTGTTGACAAGCTCACCGAGAGGGTAATCCTTCAGGTTGAGGCCGGACAGTTGTAAAGGCTCTTACTCTTTATACTTTAGATTTATCTTCTCTATAATTTATTTTATAGTTACTTTGGTCGATTTACCGTTGGCTACACGAATATAAATACCCGGAACGGAGGGGGCAGCATCAAGAGAGTGGCCCTGTATGTCGAACCAACTGACATTCTGCGGAGTGATGACAACAGACTCTATGCCGGTGTTGTGATAGTGGCTGTAGTCGAACTCAGACCAGCAGTAGGCGCGTTCGTATGCTGGTACGCTCTTTTCGGGAACGTATGCAGGAATCTTGCTACAGTCGGCCGAGAAGCAGTTAACTCCTGCCGTCGGAGGTGTTACAGCATCGCAAACCACACTCTTAATAGCGTAGCATTCTGCGAAGCAGTTGTCGCCAATCTTCTGAAGAGTGGATGGAAATGTAATTGTTTTAAGGTTGGTGTTATTCTCGAACGCAAAATTGCCTATTGTTTTCAGATTAGGGAGCAGCGATGAGAACGAATTGAGTTGCCAGCAGTCCTGAAACGCCATATCTCCGATGCTTGTTATGCTCGAAGGGAGTTCGATTGATTGGAGAATTTTACAGTAATAGAAACATTTGTTGGGAATCATCGTGATCTTGGACGACATAATTTTGGCTGTCTGAAGCCAAAAGTTTTCTGCAAAAGAGCCTTCACCTAAACTTGAGAGACGGAAGGGAAGTGTTACACTATTGAGTTTTGTAGCCTTGAACGCATTATTGCCTATCGAGAGCGGAGTTGTCGATTCATTAAATGTGATAGATTCTATTTCGCTGTTCCTGAAAGCATCAGCACCTATGCTTTTGCACGTGCCGGGGATTACTGCCGACTTGATGCTGCAACAATAGAACGCCCGGTCGCCGATTGATTCGACCTTGTTGGGGATGTTTATATTTTCGGCGTAAGAGAAATTAAACGCGTCGTTACCTATATAAGTAATTGTGTTGGGCAGAACAATGGTTTTGATTTCAACCTGGTCGAATGCGCCATCACCGATTTTGGTAACGGTAAGGTTATAGGTATTGCTACCGCTTTTGTACTTGATAGTCTTGGGCACCTCGATGCGTTTAGGAGGTGTGCCGGTGAAGACATGCACCCTTTTGACGCGTGCGATGAGGTCAGTGGTGTTGACTGCGTATGTTACAGTTACATTATCGGCCAGTGTCGTGGTGTAGTCTTTGGCCGAAACAACGGAAGTAAAACAGAAGAATGCGGAGGCAAGAGTTAATGTCCGCAGAATAGTTGTAAAAATTTTCATAATAATAATAATTGATTATCGGCCGCAAAATTACATTAAAAGTGCTGAATCCGCGGTATTTGGCCGGGGACAAAGGGGGGACAGACCCTCTTCGGTCTCCCCTGACAACTGGGAGACAGCGAATATTCGATAAAAAATACTATATTTGCAGAATGAAATCAATTCTAATAAAGAAGTGCCTTGTTGCCGCAGCTTGCATTGCGTGTGTGCTGGCTGTGTTATTATGCCGGCGTCCGGTCATGGAAGAGTCCGGACTGTGGCACACCGGAGATATAACTATCGACAGCCTTCTCGAACTCAGCGACCGGGTAGATGAGGTCGGAGACTGTGCCTATCCTGCCGTCGATTCTATAATGCAGGTTGTGGAGCGGCTTGCGCTGGAGCGTAATGACAGTGCACTCGCATTTTGGACAAAGGGAGAAATAGCCCGGATGATGGAAAAATTCCAAGAGGCAGAACAATGTTATCGCAAAGCTGCGACACACATAGGCTCATCGGAACATTCATACTTGCTTGCCCGGATACGTTTAGGGTTATCTCGTTCGCTGCCTGACGACTCGCTCGAACGCAAGGCAGAACTGCTCTACGAAGCTCTGCCCGACTTTTCTGACAGAGGAGATAGTTTGAGAGTGATGCAGTCGTTGTTTGACATAAATATGATATATGGCTACGTATGGGACGACAATATGCAGGCTGCTTGTCTTGAAGAAGCACGACGTTATGTGCCTGATTCGCTAACTGTGCTCCGTGCTCTTATGCAGGCCAACGTACTTGGTCTGAAGCGGTCGGGAACCGACACCGTGAGTTATTTGCACACTCTCGATTCGCTGCGGTGCGAACGGAGTATGACCGAAGCTGTTCCTCCTCTCGGGCTTATGGTCAACACCGACATATATCGTCTCAGCGGCGACCGAATCGCTCTTGATTCTGCGGCTCAGTATGCACGGATAACCGAAGAAGGTTCTCCCGGGCATCCGGCGTTATGGCTCTATCGCACATACCGGTTGCGCTATTGCATTGATACCGGACAACGTGATTCGGCACGCGTGTATGCCTTGATGCTCGACAGACAGCTCGAAGAAGAAACGCCATACGCTGAGGAAATGGTGCGCGAATTGTTGCATTATAACGAATGGACAGGCGACACCGCAGGTACGGCGCGTCTGCAGCTTACTCTTCGTAGTCTGGAGGAAGCCCGCGGTGCATACGCCCGAGGGCGTAATATGGCTTTGAGCAGCATTGACCCGAGGCTTGCCGGATTTATCTCGCGCAATGGGGAGCAGCATGAAAGCTGGGGATGGATGATATGGGTTGCTGCGATTGTCGCGGTGGCGACGGTTGTCGTAGTGCTGTGGTTATTGTGGCGAAACCGGAGCAGGAAAGGCAGCGTAGGAGTGAATATAGACCTTCAGGTTCAGCTTGAAGATGCCAACCGCAGTCTTGCCGCGCAACAGATACGTGTTATTCACAAAGAAAATGTGATTCAGAGTTTGCTTGATAAGTTAGAAAACGGCAGTATTTCAGACGATGCCGCTTCACGGAGCGAAATAGTCTCGACGCTTCGCAATGCCGTCAACGGCGACGTGGAATGGGAACGGTTCACTACGCTCTTCACGCAGGTGCGCCCTGAGTTTTCACGCAATCTGACCGCAGCCTATCCCATGCTGACACAGGGCGAATTGCGTCTTTCCTGTCTTCTCAGTATCGGACTCGACAATAAGCAGATTGCACGTCTTCTCAGTATACAGCCTGATTCGGTCAAGAAGGCCCGCCAGAGACTCAGGGCACATCTCTCGATACCTACTGGCCAGACCTTCGACTCGTTCTTTTCAAAATTCTGAAAAAGCCTCATATTTTTTATAGAGTTTGTCGGTCGCACTTTATAGTGCTTCGTCAGCGCGCGCCTCTCATTCCTTCTTTGAATCTTTCATACAGTTCGCGGGCTAATTTGTTGTCCGGATTAACTTTTAGAGCCTTCTCAAAGTTCTCTATCACATCACGATAGTACCGCGGTCCGTTTTTCATGGGGTCTTGTACGATTATCGTAGTATAGAGGAAGCCACGCAGCATACATAGGTCTGACACGTCGGCAGCAGGCATTCCCTCTATCTCCACTATCGTTTGCCGCGCCTTTTCTATCATTTCGCCGGCTTGTTTCGCCTGCGGTTGACGGATGGCATAGCTGAGACACTGCGTTGCGATGTGTACTTTCGGGGCTACACTGTCGGGATATATGGCCGCTATGCGCTCCATTTCGGCTATGCAGGTCAATGCCGTTTCCGGTTCTTCCTGCTTCACTTTCGAGATGGAACGGTCTATCATACGTTCCATTTCCGACTTGTTTGTTACTTCTTTTTGCATCATTGCTGTTTCTTTCTGAACGGAGTCAGACACTGTTTGTGCCGATATTGCTACCGGAAAGGCTGTCAATGCCGCAGCCACGAACTTAAAAATTAGAGATTTCATACGCTTTATTGTTTTTTAATGAAATGAATAATCCTATGTATAAGAACCTGTCGCGCGATGAAGTTACAGCCGTGCGGGTCGTTCCGTCAGCCTGATAGTTATAGTTGAACACGTTCGTCCTGCCAAGAACGTTGTTCATCGAGGCATATAATATAATACTTGGACTTATCAACACTGTTATATTCATGTCTAAACTGTTGTATGGCGCGGTTCTGCTGTTCATGAATCCGGCCTTCATGGGGTCGTGATACGGCCGTCCGCTTGCGAAGTTCTCAGCCATTCCGATGTATGTTTTCAGCCTCGGCAGATAATACTTGGCGGTGAAACAGGCGTTATGGCGCGTGGAATACTGTGGCGTTGACGGCTCCGTGTAGTCGAGATAGAGCCGTTTGGCATCGTTATAAGAGTAGGACAGGGTAGTGGTCAGGTTCTTTACGAGCGACGTGTTCTCTACGAACAAGTCCATTCCCCGGCTCATTCCGTATCCGTCAGCCGTATATTCATGGTCTCCGCATAGCCTCGGAAGGTTGCGGTATTTCTTGTAATACGCCTCGGCGCGCACCAAAACAGAGCCTGTATGGTATTGCGCGCTCGCTATATAGTGGTCGGCCGTACCCTGCCGCAACCTTTTTCCGCCCATCGCTATATACTCGTTGTCTGCCGTCTGACAGTATTTTCCCATTGCTAATGACATCCGGAAGCGGCTGCCGGGAATGACACTGAGCGTTGCACGCGGCATTATAATCCATCTGCGGTTGTAACTTGTCATTTCCGTGCGGGCAGAAACGTTGGCATACAGCATTCCCGTGAGCCTTGTCTGAGTGCTGATATTCACTGCAAGAAGATTATAGGCGAGGTTATATTCACCAACGTTCTCATCCTTTACGGCATATCTCATGCTGCTGTTTCTGATGTAATCTTCAATTCCTGCCGATACTTTTATGGCATTGCTCACGGTCTTTCTTACGCTTGTTTTGATGTGTATCTCGTTGCGGAAGTCGTGAAAGCGGTCACCATTCAGCTCCGCATTGTCGATGTTATTAAGCAAAGTAGAGTTGGCAATGCCCGCGAAGACATTTATTCCTCCTGCAAAATTCCTCTGAAAAACGCTGTTCACGTATATGTTATGCTCCTTTAATGCGAGATTTCTGCCGTCTGTCTGCTGTCCGAGAGTAGTCAGGTCATAGCCCGCGTATGTCTTTATTGAGCCACCGCCGATGGTCTCCGCCTTGTACTGAACCTCTCCTGACAGCTTCCTGTAAGGCTCGTTCCAGTCGTAACGGTCGGGAAACACCTTATTATATATAGCCATACTGAGATAGCTGACATTGAAAGAAAGCGAGCTGCGGCTGAACGCTTTCGTGCCGCCCACGCTCCAGTCGAGCGGTGAAAGGCTCACGCCGAGCTTGTCGCCCGATGAAATATCCGTTGTCTCCATAGGCAATACGGCAGACAACGCACCGCCATATTCACCGTCATATCCGCCAAGCGAGAAGTTCATGCCCTTGAAAAGAAACGGCGAGAAGCGTCCGCGCACAGTATTGTTCTCCACGTTTGTGCTGTATGGCACCATCACGTGCATACCGTTTATGAACGTTTGGCATTCTGCTTCGTCGCCGCCTCGCACATAGAGCTTGCCGCTTTCGCCCACCTTCTGCGTACCGGGAAGCGACTGCAACGCCGCGTATATGTCGCCGCAGGAGTTCCCGCTCATCACGATGTCGAGCGCGTTCATCGACTTCATGCCTTCGTATTTGCCGAAGACATAGCTGCTTGCAGTCACCACGACCTCGTCTATGGCCGCCGCTTTCTCCCTCATTACGATGTCTGCGGATGCCGTTTGCGCATTTATCCTCATCCTAAAGTACTCATATCCTATGTATGTGGCACATAGTTCCGCCTCTCCTTCAGCGTCCGTTTCAAAGCGAAACCGGCCGAGAGAGTCGGTGGTGCAGCCGTCGATGGTGCCATATATGAATACGTTCGCGCCTACGAGAGGTTCTTTTCCATCGGTAACGGTGCCGGAAATCATTCTTAGACTGCCTTGTGCGACGCACTGAACGGAGGCGCAAAGCAGGACGATTACAGTCATTATAATATCTTTCCTCATAGTCTTTATATATCGTCTTATAATGTTTTGAAGCATTGTTATATTGTCTTTGTCTTAGTACTGCGGCACAATACTCGAGTATTTTTGCTTTAGTACTGGAGTATTTCGGGTTCAGTACTGGAGTAATTCAGGTCAGATTACTCGAGTATTTCTGCTTTAGTACTGGAGTATTTCGGCCTTTAGTACTGACGGCAGTCGATATTTTTCAGTTTTCAACTTTACTTTTTTGCTTTCCTCTTTTGGTTTGTAACGACAAAATTACACGCAGAAAGGCGTCTGTCAAAATATCAGTGACAGACAACAAAAAAGCGATACAGATGACTATATCGCTTGATGAAATGCTAATATTTGGGACGTATGACTACGAGATAAATGCTTTCAACTTAGGAACGTATGTGCGGCTCACCGGCACAATGTTCGTGCAGTTGCGCAACGTGAGCTGATAGCCGTTGGAATTGCCGTGTCCCGACGTTATGTTATTCGTGTTGATAAGAAACGAACGGTGGCATTGGAAGATGTTGTCGTAGCGCATACTATCCATGATGGCAGCGAGAGTGGAGCGTATTTCGGTGCATACGAGGCTGTCGTTGTCGATGTAATACACTGCGACATTGTTCTTCCGCGCCTCGGCATAGAGGAAATCGTTTATCGGAATGACAATGTCCTTGCCGCGGACAGACTGGTCGTGAATGGTTACGGTGATGTCTTTCTGCTCCTCCGAACTGTTGTCTATGAGTTCGTTGAGGCGTTTTCGCAGTGCCGTGTTATACTGGATGGCTATGTGAACCGCCGTAATGATGATGCCGAAGACGAGCGTCCAATACATGAACGTGGGCAACAGGGCGATGGAAAAGCCGAGATTGTAGGCGTAAATGCCAAAAAAGAAGTTGCAAAGTCCGATAAACAGTATCATGGTGAGAAGCCAAATGCTCATAGAAAGTATCGTCCACTTGCTGATAAAACGGCCGGAAAGCTTCGCACCCGCAAACGAAAACAGCGCATGGCAAGCGAATGTTATTCCACCGAAGCCTGCTGCCACGGCCAATTTGTTGCCCTCGTAGAGGTTGAATCCGAACGGTTGCATCACGTAAAGCAGACCGAACACGATTACTGCCGACAAGACAGAGCTTCGTATTCGGTATCCGTTTGCATCGAAAGGATATTTTTTTTGTAATAAAGACATAGGCTTATGGCCCCCCTCTAATCCCCCAAGGGGGGAAGATAAGAAGATGAAAGAGCGAGAAATGCTTTGTTAATTTTAAATAGCCTTTATGTAAGTATTCTTCATCCTCAATTCTCACTCCTCTTGTCTTCCCCCTCTGGGGGGATTAGAGGGGGGCTTCAGTATATAATAATTGTATGATTGTCTGCCCCACAGCCTTCAGCGTGTTCTTGTCGATGTGGTCCATGTCGTCGTTGACGGTGTGCCATGTGGGACCGAACGAACTCTGCTGGCAGTCGGGATAATAGGCGATGATGTCTATTGTGGGTATGCCGGCCACCTCGTTCAGCGGCACATGGTCGTCGGTGACATAGCCGCCGTCGCTCTCCGGGAAATAACTTCCGTAGCCGGCAGCCTTCGCCGCCGCCCAGACCTTATTGACAATGGCTTCTGCATACTTCATCGACATACCCTCACGATAGAACTGTGCGCCCTCGCCGCCTACCATGTCGAGCAGTATTCCGTAGCGGGCTTCGTAGCCTTCTGGCAGGTTTGCGGCGAAAAACTGCGAGCCTAAAGCCCACGTATCGCCCGGATCGTCTCCCGTTTCCCATTCGGGGAAGCCCCAGTCTTCGGCATCGAAGCATACGAAATCAACTCCGATGTTGAGCGTTGTGTCCTTGCTCAGCACGCGGGCAACCTCGAGCATCACCGCCACACCGCTCGCTCCGTCGTTTGCCGCCATCACCGGCTTGCGGTGATTGGCAGAGTCCGGGTCGTTGTCTGCCCACGGACGGCTGTCCCAATGGGCGCATAGCAGGATGCGCGTTGAGGCTTCTGGATTGTAGCTCGCCATGATGTTGGTCGACTTCAGTATCGTTCCGTCGTAGCCTTTCAGGTCGGCTTTCTGCATCTTAACGCTGCAACCGTATTGCCGGAACTTATCGGCAATCCACGTAAGGCACTTCTCATGAGCCTCGGAATTCATCGTCCGAGGTCCAAAAGCACATTGCGCGGCTGTGAAAGCGTAGGCCGAATCGGCGTCGAACTTGATATTTACGGCCTTCTGAACGGCTGTGGTATCGTTGCCGCCGGTATTCTTTTTGAGATTCTTGCAGGCTGCGCAGCCGAACAATATCACGGCTGTGGCAACGATGCCGAATGGTATTATAATCTTCTTCATACTTATTTCAATTGTTTCAACCATCAATATTGTATATAAATGGATTTCTTTTGAGGATTTGGATAACCCGCCTTTGAGTTATTTTTGCGCGTTCATCACCCTCAGCCAGTTGCCTCCCCATATCTTGCGGATGTCGCTTTCGGAGTATTTGCGGCGCAGCAAGTGCATGGTGAAGTTTATCGCTTGCGATGCATCAGCAAAGCCCAAAACGCCTCCATCGCCATCGAAGTCGGTGCCGATGCCCACGTGGTCGATGCCCATTATGCTGATGGCGTGTTCTAAATGAGCCATCGCGTCGAGGATGCTTGCCTCGCCTTCGGTGCGCAGAAAACCGTGATAGAGTGTTATCTGCATCACTCCGCCTTTTTTGGCGAGTGCCCGCATCTGGTCGTCGGTGAGGTTTCGGGGCACGTCGCACAGTGCCTTGCAGTTGGAATGGCTGCACACTATGGGCTTGCTGCTAATCTCTAAAGCGTCGTAGAAGCTCGATTCGGCAGCGTGGCTCATATCAACCATGATGCCTAAGCGGTTCATCTCGCGTATCACTCCGGCTCCGAACGCGCTCACTCCACCGTGTGTTTGCGAGCCTCGCGCACTGTCGCAGATGTCGTTGTCGCCGTTGTGGCAGAGCGTGATATACCTCACTCCGCGGTTTGCGAAGTACTCGACGTTGGCTAAATCACCTTCGAGTGCCAGTCCGTTTTCTATTCCGAGGAATATTGTTTTCCGTCCTTCGTGCTTGTTTATGAGCAACTCCCGTTCTGTGCGGGCGATGGAAATGAGTTGCGGGTCGGTGGCTTTCGTGATGTCTTCTATCTTGTTGAAGATGAGATTGGCATACTCTTTTGGCCCCGATACGTTGAAGGCCACCTTGTCGGTGAACTTCTCTCCTGGTTTCGGTTGCGGCAGGTAGGCGACCATGAACACAGCGTCGAGACGGCCGTCGGTCATCTTGTGATAGTCCACGAGTATGCGGTTGTCGCGTTTCTGGAAGTCCACGCCCTGCGGAAAGAACATCGGCGTGTCGCAATGGCTGTCTATCGTGAGCGTCGACGCGTGCAGTTTCTTTGCCCGGCGGAACTCATCGGCTCTCCCGACGAGCCATTGGAACAGCTTTAACCCATCACTGCCGAGCCACTCGGGATGCCATTGCACGCCCATGATTGCCCTGTGTTCGCAGCTCTCCATGGCCTCTATCACGCCGTCGGGAGCCATCGCCGCTATGCGGAAGCGCTTTCCCGGTTTTCTCACCGCCTGATGGTGGAACGAGTTGACGTGTATCTTCACATTATTATATATGTCCATCAGCATCGTGTCCTCGGCGATATTCACGCTGTGGGTAGGCTCACTGCGGTCGGCGTTTTGCGAGTGCTTAATTACTTTTCCCTCTTCACTTATATCTTGCGCCACTTCCCCGTCAAGCGCCATAGCGAGTGTCTGGATGCCACGGCATATCCCCAGCATCGGGATTTGGCGGTTGTAAGCCAGTCGGGTGATGAGCAGCTCGGGCAAATCGCGCATCGCATTGATGCCGTGCAGGTTGGGCGAAGGCTCCTCTCCGCACCATAACGGGTTGTAATCGCCGCCTCCGCTGAGCAGCAATCCGTCTATTCGGTCGAGCGAATTTATGATGACGTCCTTGTCGGCAACAGGCGGAATGAGCATGGGAACGCCTCCTGCAGCCACAATCTGGTTGTAGTATCGCTCGCACAGACTTGTGTCGCCGTTGCTGTAGTTGGCTGTTATTCCGATTACGGGGCGTCGTTCAGCCTCTTCACAGTTGGAATATATACATTCAAGATGCTTGTTCAGGTTGTATTCCATCTGTTCAGTCTTCTGTCTTGATGGGTATTTCGCGCTTCACGCTCTGCTCCAATGAGATGAGTGTTTCTGTGCTTACCACTCCCGGGATGCTCTGCAGTTGGTTGTTCAGCAAGTCCATGAGCTGTTCGTTGTCCTTTGCATAGAGCTTCACGAGCATTGTGTAAGGGCCTGTAGTGAAGTGGCACTCTACCACTTCGGGGATGGCTGCCACGCGCTCCACGGTAGATTTATACATACTTCCGCGCTCAAGGTTCAGTCCAACGTATGTGCAGGTGCTGTAACCGAGGCTTTTTGGATTTACGTTGAAGCCGCTTCCGGTGATTATTCCGCCCTCGATGAGGTGCTGAACGCGTTGGTGTATTGCCGCACGCGACACTCCGCATACCGTTGCAACATCCTTAAACGGAATCCTTGCATTCTTCGACAGTATGCTCAAAATCTTCTTGTCTAAGTTGTCTATCTTATCCATTGATTGCTTGTTATAAATCTGTCTGATGATAATTATGCTTACAAATTGATAGCAAAAATAGTTATTTTTAATATAACGTCCAACGTTTTGAAACAAAAAATGCGCCATTAAGGCGCATTTTGATTATTTTTTGAACAAATAAGATACTTATTTTCGTTTGTAAACAAAGTTAATATGAACTTTTATACACATATTTTATATATGCTAAAACGATTCTCAATATATGTTCATACGGTTCTTATTTCTTTTTGGGAGTGGTCTTGCGAGGCTGCGCTTTGGTGAGTTTCGCTGCCGGAACCACTTTCTTTGCAGTCTCTTTGGCCGGTTCTTTCTTTTCGGTCTTTATGCTTACGAGTTCCAAAGTGAAGATAAGGGCAGAGTAAGGCTTGATGTTTTCGCCTGCGCCACGCTCTCCGTAAGCCAGTTGATAAGGTATGTAAAGCTCCCATTTAGAGCCTACCGGCATCATCTGCAAGGCCTGAGTCCAGCCCTTGATGAGTCCGCTCACGCCGAAAACATCCGATTTCGTGCCGTGTTTTGCCGTTGAGTCGAACACATTTCCGTCTATTGTGCGGCCTTCGTAGATTACTTCCACCTCGTCATCGGCCGTAGGTTTCGGTCCGTTGCCTTCTTTCAGCACCTTATACTGTAGTCCGTTGTCGAGCGTTACGACTCCTTCCTTCTGCTTATTGGCTGCAAGGAAGTCCTCACCTTGCTTCTTCTGAGCCTCGTGCTTCTTCTCCTGCAATGCCGTTCTGCTTTCGGTGAACTTCGCCTGCGCCGCAGAGTCGGTGTAAACGCTGTAATCTTTCTTCAGCGAAGCCGCGAAGCCGTCGAACACAAGACTGTCGATAATAGCCTCGTCGCCGCCGAAATCTTTCTTAAGACCGGGCAACATACGCTTCTCTACCATCTCGGCAATCTGCATTCCGGCCATTTTCGCCTTGAAAGCACCGTTGTTGCGCATTGCCGCAGCCTCTTGGAAACCCTTTATGAAGTCGCCCATAAGACTGTCAGGCACGTTATAATTCTGTTTCAGAAACGGTATCAGACCGTCTGTCATAGCCATTCCGGCAGCATAGCTCAGTGAATCCACGCCGTTGTTGAGCACCGTCTGCTTTGGTCTTTCCACCACCGGAGCGTTCTTCAACGTCTTCTTTGTCTTGGCATCTGCCGTACTAAAAGAAGCACCCGCCATCATGGCGAGTGCTATAATCATTATCTTTCTCATTGCTGTGTCAATCTCTTATTTAGCCTTTTTAGCAGCGTCCTGAGCTGCGTTCGGTGCCATCGGCTGAGCCTTAGGAGCCTCTTCTATGCCTAAAAGCTCTACCGTGAAGATGAGAGCAGAGAACGGTTTGAGTTCCTGGCTTACCTGACGAGAGCCGTAGCCTGCGCTGTAAGGAATGTAAATCTCCCACTTTGAGCCAACCGGCATGTGCGACAGAGCCTCGGTGAAGCCCGGAATAGTGCCGCCGATAGGCATCTTAGCGTCGTCGCGTTTGTCGAATACCTTACCGTCGATGGTCTTTCCTTCGTAGTTAATCTTTACAGTAGCGTTTGCTGCGGGCATTGCGCCTGTTCCTTCCTTTATAACCTTGTACTGAACGCCCTGTCCGAGAGTCTTCACGCCTTCCTTCTTAGCGTTTGCTGCCATGAAGTTGTCGCTCTTCTTCTTGTTGTCAGCAAACTTCACGAGAGCCTGCTTCTCCTGTATCTCCGTAGCCTTCTTTTGGCCAATCATGCGAGCCTGCTCTACGGTCATCTTAGCGTTCTTGCCCGTTGTGCCTGCGATGAATCCTGCGATGAGGTTCTTCATAGAAAGCGACTTCGTAGAATCGTCTGCGAACAACTGGCGGCTGTAACCCTTCTGCATCATTGTGAGCTGCTGTCCAACCATGATTCCGGCGTTGTAAGCGGCCTTCTTCTTGTCGTCCGCACCCTTAGCACCTGTTGTGATACCCTTTACGAACTCGTCCATATAGGTTGTGTCGATTTCCATCTGTTGCAGATACATCTTCACACCCTGCGACTGTTCTACGCCGAAAGCATAACTCAGAGAGTCGATGTCGCTTTTCATGTCGGCCTTAGGAGCCGAGTTGCCACAACCTGTGAATGCTGCTGCGGCTGTAATGGCCGTAACGGCCATGATTGATAATTTCTTCATTGTTATTTTATACTTAAGTAATGTTTATTCTTTTACTCGAGGATGGAGGATATTTACTCGTGGATTGAGGATTGGGAATAGAGGATTGAGAAATGCCTTTCTCCTCATCCTTTATGTCGGTATTCTCTTACCTCTCACTTCTTATTTCTCACCTCTCACCCTTCTTCTTGCTTTTTCCGATTGCGTCTCTCCCCCTTGGGGGAGTTGGAGGGGGCTTTATAACACCTCAATCAGTTCCACGTCGAACACCAATGC
Source organism: uncultured Prevotella sp. (assembly GCA_900547005.1). Lineage (GTDB taxonomy): Bacteria > Bacteroidota > Bacteroidia > Bacteroidales > Bacteroidaceae > Prevotella. The sequence goes on along the minus strand of URER01000001.1, from coordinate 35,891 downwards.
TGCGTATGGAGGGATGCTTGCGCCTGCTCCGCGCTCACCGTATCCGAGGTTGTAAGGGATGAAGAGACGATACTTAGATCCCTCGGCCATGAGCTGCAAGCCCTCGGTCCATCCTGCTATCACGCCGTTCAGCGGGAATGTAGCCGGCTCGCCGCGCTGTATAGAGCTGTCGAAGAGCGTTCCGTCGATGAGCATTCCCTCGTAGTGGCATTTCACCTTGTCTGTTGCCTTAGGCTTCTTACCGCTGCCTTCGGTCAACACTTTATACTGCAAGCCGCTTGGCAATGTTACCACGCCTTCCTTCTTTGCGTTTTCTGCGAGATATTTTTCGCCTGCCTCGCGTGCTGCCTTGCCTGCCTCGGCAGCCGCAGCGCGTTGTTTTTCCTCCTGTTTCTTAAAGAAATCCTGTACGATTGTTTGCGCTTCAGAGTCAGAAACTTTCAGCTTCTCACCTGCGATAACATCTTTTATCGCCTGTGCGAAATCGTCGATATTCAACTCTCCGGCTCCCATTTGCGAAAGCTGGCGGCCAATACCCAAGCCGAGAGCGTAACTTACTTTATCCATAAATATTCAAATTATTATAATACAAAGTCTTAAAAACGTGGGCAAAGATACTATTTTTATTCAATAATAAAGATGCGTTTCAGTAAAAATATCTATATTTGCATATAATTAATGTTCAGCGCGGAGCGCTTTTTAGGTTATAAGGTCATGAGGTTTGAGGTTATAAGGTGAAGCAACCTGATAGCCTGCGACCAGAAAACGAAGCAACCTCAAAACCTGAAACCTGAAATAGGAGAGACCTTAAAACCTTACAAAGGTATCACCTCAAAACCTGAAACCTGAGAGCGCAGCGACCTTAAAACCTTATAAGCAATGAAGAAGATTGTATTTCTTACCGGTGCGGGAATGTCGGTAGAGAGTGGTTTCAAGACATTCCGCGGCAGCGACGGACTTTGGGAGAACTATCCCGTAGAGCAAGTGGCATCCCACGAGGGATGGGAAGCTAATCCGACACTTGTTACTAACTTCTATAATATGCTGCGAAAGAAACTCTATGCGGCGCAGCCAAACGACGGACACAAACTCATAAAGACCCTCGAAGAGCATTATGACGTGTCGGTGGTAACGCAGAATGTCGACAACCTGCACGAGAAAGCAGGCTCCCGACACGTCATCCACCTTCACGGAGAGCTGTCGAAGGTCTGCTCGAGCCGTGATCCTTACAATCCTCATTTTATAAAAGAGCTTACCGAGGCCGCCCCCGAGGTCATCCCCGGCACTAAGGCGGGCGACGGTTCGCTGCTCCGTCCGTTCATTGTGTTCTTCGGCGAGAACGTTCCGATGATGGAGGCCGCAATAACAGAGACGCAGAAAGCCGACATCTTCGTCGTCATAGGCACCTCGCTCAACGTCTATCCCGCCGCAGGACTGCTCAATTATGTAGCTCCCGGCACACCCGTATATGTCATCGACCCCGACCGCGTGGCCGTGCATATCCGCCGCGACATCACCTATATAGAGAAAGGGGCGTCTGAAGGGATGCGCGACCTGTGTTCCATTTTGCTTGCGGATAATCCATGACACGAGTTAATATAATCAATAGAATATAGAAAAGGCATTATATGAGAAAACTAAGTCTTACACTATTGCTGCTCGCAATGGCGGTAATGATATTTGCCGTACCTGCCCGTCGCGGATTGAGCAAGACCGTTACGCTTGCCGACGGCACACAAGTAAGGGTGGAACTGCGCGGCGACGAGCACGGCCATTATTGGCAGTCGGCCGACGGCGTGAGATATGTCGCATCCGAAACGAAGGGTATATACAAGGTTGCCGATATGGAAGCCATCCGCCGAAACGCCTCCGCACGTCGCAAGACAATGTCTGCCGTGCGTGCCAAGAAGATGGCGAAGGCGGCAAAGACTGCCGGTGCGGCAAAGGTGTCACCGGCATATACAGGCACTAAAAAAGGCCTGCTGATACTCGCTCAGTTCCCCGATAAGAAATTTGAGAGTTCGCACGATCTTGTCCTCTACAAGCAAATCGTTAACGGACAGAACTATTCCGATGCCTCCCTCGGCTTCCGTGGCAGCGTGCGCGACTACTTCCGGAACCAGAGCGACGGCCAGTTCGATTTCGACATAGATGTTGCCGGTCCGGTGACGGTATCGCAAAACTATGCCTACTATGGCGCAAACGGCTCAGATGGCAACGATGTCAGAGCTGAATATATGATTAAGGAAGCGTGTGAGTTGGCCGATGCCACAGTCAACTTCAAGGACTACGACTGGGACGGCGACGGCGAAGCGGATCAAATCTTCGTGCTTTATGCCGGTCATGGCGAGGCTTCATGGGATGACGAAGACACCATTTGGCCCCATGCGTGGGAACTCAAGGATGGCGCGAATATAACCCTTACCCTTGATGGCGTGCGAATCAACTCATACGCCTGTGGTTGCGAGTTGGGATCTGACGGCAAGATTGACGGTATCGGCACTATCTGCCACGAGTTTTCCCATTGTTTCGGCCTTATGGATATGTACGACACATCGTACAGCGGCAACTTCGGAATGTGTTCATGGAGCCTTATGGCTGACGGTAGTTATAATTCCGGGGGATTCATTCCGGCTGAATACACGAGCTTTGAGAAGATGTCTGTGGGATGGAAACAGCCCATCGAGATGACAGGAGACATGGAGGTGAAGAACCTGAAGCCTTACAGCGACGGGGGCGATGCCTACATATTATATAATGAGGCCAACCGGAACGAGTTCTTCCTCTTGGAAAACCGTCAGCACGTAGGGTGGGATGAAGGACTCGAAGACAACGGCCTTTTGGCCATACACGTGGATTATGACGCTGGCGTATGGGCTTATAATGAGGTTAATACGACCGTGGATACTTATACGGGCAACAACCATCAGCGTTGCACCGTTATCCCGGCCGATGGCGTTTACGATTCGGAATGGGACGGAATAGAGTATTTCTATGGTTTTGGCGATCCCTTCAAGCAGGCTACGGCTACAAGTCTGACCAATTCCACCAAATACGCATCGCTGTATAACGCCAACACCGACGGTACGAAGCGCATGAACAAGTCGGTTACTGACATTACGCTGAACTCGGACAGAACCATGTCGTTCAATCTGAAGTTCGATGATACAGGCGGCAACGGTGGCGACAATCCATCTCCCGGGGAATCGTTGTTCTACGAATCCTTTAACGACTGCCACGGCACGGGCGGTAACGACGGATTGTGGAGCGGGAGCATAGCTCAAGGTACATTCTCTCCAGATAACGGCGGTTGGAGTTCCAGTTCGCGTTTTGGTGCCGACCGATGTGCAAAATTTGGCTCAAGTAAAAATCTGGGTGAGGTAACAACACCGTCATTCACGGTCAACGGCACCGCTACATTCACTTTCCGCGCTGCCCCCTGGGATAAGGACGGCACATTGCTCACCCTTTCGGCAAGTAACGGAGCCACGATAAGTCCGTCTTCGTTCACGATGAAGAAAAATCAATGGACCGACTTCACCGCCACCATTACCGGAACGGGAAATGTCAAAGTAACCTTCACGCCAACGAAGCGGTTCTTCCTCGACGAAGTCAAGGCTTCCGCCCCCTCTCAGACCGGCATTAAGGGCATCACGACCAATCCGTCTGACAAGCGTGCCGACAATAAAATCTACACCCTCGACGGTCGTTTCATCGGCACGGATGCGTCGGTTTTGCCCCGCGGAGTCTATGTAATCGGTGGTAAGAAAATCGTGAAATAATAGAAAGGAAATACTGTTAAAAGTTTTAGAAATAAGGGCTGAAAACTCGCGTATTTTCAAACGAAATCTTCCGAGCTTGAAAATATCGCAAAATACGGCATTTTAGGTAATTTTGGGGTAAGTCTTTGATAATCAGAGACTTATCCCTTTTTCTTTCATTTTTGGCCGTTTTAGGACGCGCTTTTAGCCTCGTTATTTTGCAACGGAGGCTCCGTTAGACGCCAACGGAGGCACTTTTGGCCTTCAACGGAGCCTCCGTTGTGTTCCAAAACAGCCTGAAACGCACTCTAAAAGTGCCACTTTTGAAAGCCAACAAACGTTAAATCGGGCAAAAACGGTGTTTTTACGCGTTTTCCTAAACGCTAAATTTTGATGAAAAAACGCTCCGATTTTTTCTAACGGAGGCCGTTTTGGAATTTTGAGTTACGAATTTTGAGTTTTGACTTGGGATTTTTGAGACACAAAAATCACCGAAAATGAGTAACGAGACCTATATTTAACGTTCGTTAGCACGAGAGAGTCAATTTTCAAATGTAATACTTTTTTACTAAAAAGAGGAGACAGTAGACTGGAGTTCGGGAGTTCAGACAATAGCTTTTGAGGTAATCGCAGGGGTGTCAACCTTTATGCCACATTTGTCTGACCTCCCGAACTCCTGTTTATTGTCTTCTTTATATCCCTAACAATACATACCCTACCGCCACGATGTGGCATATTTCGCCGAGGAGGACGAAGAAATGGAACACGGTGTGCATATACTTGCGCTTGTTCAGAGAGTAGAACACCGCACCGGTGATGTAGGCCACGCCCTCGGCGATAAGCCATGACACGGCGGTGAGACTCACATTGTCGAGCAACGGCTTGAAAGCCACAAGCACGGAAAGCCCCATAGCGACGAAACATAGCGTTTCGAGATTGCTGTGCGCGCTCAGGCGGCGGAATGACATGACCGTGCCGACAATCGCGCAGAGCCATACAAATACAAATAAAGCCCATCCCCAGTAGCCAGCTTCGCGCAGTGCCACGAGGGTGATGGGCGAATAAGCTCCGGCGATATGCCAGTAGATGGCGGCATGATCCCACTTGCGCAGGCGCTCTTTCCACACCGACCACGCGCTGAGGGCATGGTAGATGGTGGACGCAAGATAGGATGCGAGCATACCGAAGATGTAGAGGCTGACGCCGAGGATGGCCCAGACGTCGCCGCTACGGATGCTCCACGTGAGGAAAACTGCGCCCACGACCGCGCCAAGCAACGCTCCGCCGCCGTGAGTCCATGAGTTCCACAATTCCTCCTTGTGGCTGTAAAAAATCTTAAACTTCATATCCCAAAGATGTCGTTACTCGGCCAAAATAAAGTCGAGCTGCTTCTTTTCGAGGTTGGCATGGGCCACCTTCACGCGTATCGGGTCGCCAAGCTGATAGCGGTGATGCCTTCTGCGGCCTACAAGACAGTAGTTGCGCTCGTCCAGGTCATAGTAGTCATCGTCCAAGTCGCGCATGGAGACAAGACCCTCGCAGTGGTTCTCGTCTATCTCACAGTATATACCGTAGCTCTGTATGCCGCTGATGTGCGCGTCGAACACCTGTCCCAACTTGTCGGACATGAACTCCACCATCTTGTATTTGATGCTGTCGCGCTCTGCGTTCTGCGCTATCTGCTCCATGTCCGAGCAGTGTTCGCACAGCTCCTCGTACTTATCCTTGTTGGCGGAACGCCCTCCCGACTGATATTTTGTGAGCAGCCGGTGCACCATCGTATCGGGATAGCGGCGTATCGGACTCGTGAAATGCGTGTAATAGTCGAACGCCAAGCCGAAATGGCCGATGTTCTTCGTGGTGTATTTGGCCTTCATCATCGCGCGGAGAGCCACTTTCTGAATCAGTTTCTGCTCGGTCTTGCCCTCGCATTCGTCCATAAGCCGGTTGATGGAACGCGCCGTCTGGCCTTTCGTTCCGGCCGTATTCAATTTATATCCGAACTTCACGATGAACTCGCGGAGCGTTTCTAATTTCTGCGGATCGGGATTGTCATGCACACGATAGGGCAGGGTCTTCGCCTTAACGCCTTTCTTCACCTTGCCGATGTCCTCGGCCACGGTCCTGTTAGCAAGCAACATGAACTCCTCAATCAGCTTGTTCGCGTCTTTCGACCGCTTGAAATAGCAGCGCACGGGCTTGCCTTCATCGTCAATTTCAAAACGCATCTCCTCCGAATCGAACTTCACCGCACCGTTCTTGAACCGCTTTGCGCGTAGCTTCTTGGCCAGTCGGTCGAGCGTTATTATCTCCTCGGCATACTCGCCCTTGTATCCTCCGGCCGGTGCGGGAGGTGCGGGAGTGCCTGTTCCGTCGATGACGCCGTTCTGTTCGAGAAGTTCCTGCGCTTCCTCGTAGGCGTAACGCCGGTTGCTCTTTATTATTGTGTGCACCACGCGGTGGCTCTTTATCTCGGCATTCTCATCGAGAACGAACACCACGCTATAACAAAGTTTCTCCTCATCGGGGCGCAGCGAGCAAATGAAATTGCACAAGCGCTCGGGCAACATCGGTATGGTGCGGTCGACGAGATACACGCTCGTGGCACGCTTCTGCGCCTCCTTGTCGATGACAGAGCCTTCGGTAACGTAGTGGGACACATCGGCGATATGCACACCGACCTCCCATAGGGCGGATTTAGCATTCTCTCTACTCTCTCCCCTCTCCTCTTTAATCTTTCTGATACTCAGCGCATCATCGAAGTCCTTAGCGTCTTTCGGGTCTATCGTACACGTCCATACCTCGCGGAAATCCTCTCGCTCGGCCACGTCCTGTGCCGTAATCTCACCCGAAATCTTGTTTGCCGCTTCCTCGACAGTCTTCGGATACTTATACGGCAGGCCGTATTGAGCCAGTATCGAGTGCATCTCCGTGGTATTGTCGCCCGACTTTCCGAGAATGTCCACCACCTCGCCGATAATGTTTTTCGACTCCTTCGACGGCCATTGCGTTATCTTCACCACCGCCTTGTCGTCGGTCTTGCCGCCTTTCAGTTTCTTTTTGGGGATTATAATGTCGTGAACAAAGATGTTGCTCTCCGTTACCAAGAACGCGAAATCCTTCTCCACACGCAGCTTTCCCACGAAGGTGTCCTTGTCGTGCGACAGTATTTCCGTTACCATCGCCTCCTTTATATGATTCCTACGGCGCGCCAATAGCTGCACACGCACACGGTCTCCGTTCAGGGCGAACATCGAGTTGCGCTCCGAAACGAATATCGGCTTACCGCCGTCGTCGGGCAGGAACGAGTTCTTACCGTTGGTCTTGCGCACGAACTTGCCCTCCTGCACCTGACCTTTCATGTTCAGCCGGTAAGAGTTGTCGCTCACCTTGCTCAGGAAATCGTCCCAAGCCATCTCCTCCATGATATCTATTGCGAGCATTTTCAGCGGATGAGTGTCAAGACGCAGAGCCTTGAATATCTGCTTGAAGCTGAATGTCTCGTTTGGTTGGGTGCGGAAAAAGCCTGTCAGCATATCCTCCAATACGCGCTTGCTCAGTCTCTTTCCCCCTTTTTTTCCTTTTCCCATAATCATTGTTTTATATGTCATTATTTCCCGTCCGGGTTTCGGTGTCATTTCAACGGAGGCAGTTTCGCCCTGTTATTATGACCCTTTCATTCGCAAAGTAACGAAATATTTCGTACATTTGCAAATGAATAAAATGAAAAGATAATTAAATTCCTACAAAGGAAACAATGAAAAAGATATTGATAACAGGCGCAAGCGGCTTCATAGGGTCGTTTATCGTGGAGGAAGCGCTGCGCAGAGAGCTTGAGGTATGGGCCGCTGTACGCCCTACGAGTTCGCGGAAGTACCTGCAAGACACCCGCATCCGTTTCATAGAACTTGACTTCGGAAGCGAGGAAAGGCTCACGGAGCAGCTTCGCGGGCATGATTTTGACTATATAGTACACGCTGCCGGAGCTACGAAGTGCCTGCACCGCGAGGACTTTTTCCGCACCAACACCGAGGGTACGAAGCATCTTGTGCGTGCCATCCTGCGCCTCTCCATGCCGGTAGAGAAGTTCGTTTATATCAGTTCGCTGAGTGTTTTCGGGCCGATATGCGAGCAGCAGCCTTACCGCGAGATTCTCGAAAGCGACACGCCGCGCCCGAATACGGCTTACGGAGAAAGTAAGTTGCAGGCCGAGGAGTGGCTGGAAAACATTGGAAAGAGGAGAGAGGAGAGAGGAGAGAGGAGAGAGAATACCTGCATAAAGGGTGTAAATGATGAGAATAAAATCATGAATGGTGAGGATAAAGGCACATCTCTCACCTCTCACCTCTCACCTCTCACCTCTGGAAACGATTCCCCGACCTCCGACACACCCCCCACCGGAGGGCAGGGGGGCCTCCCCTACGTCATTCTCCGTCCAACCGGCGTTTACGGACCGCGCGAACGCGACTATTTCCTCATGGCGAAGACAATCAAGAACCACACCGATTTTGCCGTGGGATATAAGCAGCAGGACATCACTTTCGTATATGTGAAGGACCTTGTGCAGGCCGTTTTTCTCGCTTTGGAGCGCGGGCGGTCGGGCAGGAAGTACTTCATTTCCGACGGAAAGGCGTATCAGAGCAGCACGTTCAGCCGGCTTGTACGTCGCGAACTCGGCTCACCGTGGTGGATTCGCCTCACCGTTCCCGTGTGGGGCCTGCGCGTCGTAACCTTCTTCGGCGAGTATATCGGACGTCTCACAGGCACCATCTCCGCCCTGAATAACGACAAATACAACATAATGAAGCAACGCAACTGGCGTTGCGACATCTCCCCGGCCGTGAAAGAGTTGGGCTATAAGCCGCAGTACGACCTCGAACGGGGAGTGAAGGAAACAATAAAGTGGTATAAGGATAATGAGTGGCTGTGAGGACAATCATTAAAGGAGGCAGTAGACAGGAGTCTTGGAGTTCAGACAATAGTCTTTATGGAGATTCACTTAAAAAGCATTTGTCTGAACGCCCGAACTCCTCTCTCCTGTCTCCTTTTATAATATAAAAACAATGAAGAAATATTTTGAAATCGAGAAGAAGCCGCTTCGTGGACTTATGGCGGCAGAGTGGGTAGTGATGGCCTACCTTGTGTTTACGCTTATAGTCATATTTTTCATGTTTACGAGGCTTCACAATCCCGAGGCCATGATTTGGGGACGCCTGCGCATCGTCGCCATGACCGCCGCCCTGTGGCTCGTCTACCGGCTGCTGCCTTGCCGCATTACCCGTTTCGCGCGCATAGCGGCGCAGATGGCGCTCCTCGCATGGTGGTATCCCGACACCTACGAGCTAAACCGTGTGCTGCCAAACCTTGACCATCTATTTGCCGGATGGGAACAGTCGCTCTTCGGTTGCCAACCCGCCCTGCTCTTTAGCGAATTCCTTCCCGGTGCCTTGTTCAGCGAGTTGTTCGATATGGGCTATGCCGCCTATTATCCTATGATATTCCTTGTGGTTTTCTACTACTATCTCTGCCGTTATCATGAGTTTGAACGCGCCGCCTTTGTAGTGCTCGGAGCGTTCTTCATATACTATGTAATCTTCGTTTTCGTGCCCGTCGTCGGCCCCACATTCTATTATAAGGCCGTCGGATTGAAGAACATCACGGCCGGCATTTTTCCCAATATGCACGATTATTTCAATTATCATCAGGCGTGTCTGCCGTCGCCAGGCTATGTCGACGGAGTGTTCTATCAGCTTGTAGAGAGTGCGAAAGCGGCCGGCGAACGTCCCACGGCAGCCTTTCCAAGTTCTCATGTGGGCATCAGTACGGTCTTGATGTGGCTCGCCATGCACACCGGCAACCGCCGTCTGGTGTTCATCCTCCTGCCGTTCTTTATCTTCCTCTGCTGCGCCACGGTGTATATTCAGGCTCATTATCTCATCGATGCCATCGCCGGACTGATTACCGGAACGGTGTTCTACTTTGCGCTGATGAGAGTGAGAGTATGAGTTAGGAGACGGCAGACATGGGATAGGTTCGAAATACAACTCCTCCATCCTTAAAAAACAGCCCTTAATTAGGCACGGAAATTGGCTTAATTAAGGGCTGATTTGTATCTGTTTGAAAATCAATGACACACATACGGCAAAAAAATATATCTATAATATTCTTCAACAGGAATGCCGTTGTTTTCCTGTCGGATAGCGAACGAAAAGTAATTCTGCCCGAAATACTCGAGTACCAAGCCCGAAATACTTGAGTAATTTAGGCCGGATTACTCGAGTACTAAAGCCCCGATACTCGAGTACTAAGCCCGAATTACTCCGATACTGAACCATCATACTATTTACTTACGGTTTCAACAGTTTGACAGCCTTATCGGCTCAACGGAAAAATATAGGGGACAGATTATATTTGATTAAATTATTTCTTACCACAGAGACACAGCGGTCACGGAGCTTTATTCCCCACACCCGAGTAATGCTCGCTCACTGAGCAGATGCCTGTGGCATCAGGAGGACACAGAGCCTACAAGAACTTTGGAGGCAATGAGGTGAATTGCCGGCTCCGTGTCCTCTATACCTTCAGGTATATGCTCTGAGTTTGTAATGATATATAAATCTCCGTGTACTCCGTGCCTCTGTGGTGAACGTAATCCCCTGGATTTATAGGATGAGCTGTCTTATCCCTGTTGCTGCGGATTTGCCATTATTCCGCAAATAAAAAGCTCGGCAATTTCACAATTACCGAGCCTCGTCTTTATGATTAAATTTGAAAAAATGAAATATAAGTGTCTTACGAACATTTAAGCAGCGAACCGCTTGTGAGTTTTGAGTAGCGGCCTATGCGGTTGAGACGGCAGAGCGTTTCGACCGAGATACCGTTCTTCTCAGCTACCGACTCTACTGTGTCGCCGTTGCCCACCTTATACCAACGGGTTTCGGCCTTGTTAGAAGCGGTCGGTTTCTCCTTTGTCTCGGCAGTAGGAGCGGCTGGTGCCTTGCTTACCGTAGTGGTCTTTTTAGTGCCTTGAACATCCTCGCGGGTGTAGCCGTGCTGGTCGTTTCTGCCACGCATTTGCGTTGCCTGCACCGACTCTCTCGCGTTAGTGCTTCTGCGATAAGTATAGAAATCGCCTGTAACGTCCTGATTCTTGAAGTCGAACATCAATGCCGGGTTCAGCGCAACGCCACAGAGACGAGTCTCGAAGTGGAGGTGCGAACCGGTGCTTCGGCCGGTGTTGCCACCCAAACCGATTGGCTGTCCGGCGCGAACTACCTGATTTTCGCGGACGAGCTGTGCAGACATGTGGCCGTAAACGGTCTCCAATCCGTTGTTGTGGCGAATCACCACATACTTGCCGTAGCCTTTCGGCTCATATCTTACGATGCGGATTTTTCCAGAGAAAGCGGCGCGGATAGTGTCGCCGATATATACTTTGATATCAAGTCCTTTGTGCTGGCGTCCCCAACGTGCTCCGAAGTTGCTCGTTACGACACGGCTTGTTGTCGGCATACAAAAACCGCGGAGGTCTATTTTATAGTTGTCGGGAAGTCTGTATGTAGCGTGTGTCCTTCTGTTCTCCCATTCTTCGTAGAGATCTGACGACGGATTGTCGAGATTTTCGCGCTCTGCGATGTTTTTGAGAGCCATTTGTTCCACTGCTTTGTTCTTGCGGTCTACCGGTGCCTGACGTGCGATGAGGTCCTGCCCCATTACCGGAATGACTGCAAAAGCCATTATAGATGTTACTGCAAATTTTTCAATTACTTTCTTGAAAGACATAATTATCTTATTTTTTTTAGGTTGTTTAGGAACAAAGTAAAGTTCCAATTGATAGATAAATTTCACATGAACAATACAAAAATTCTATGCGAAACTTTCAAATACGTTGCAAAGATAACAAAAAAATCTATAACTGCGTGTGCGTTAACAGTTTTTTGTTCATTATTTAACAATTATGAAATCATCCTGATGGCTAATAACTTAGCTGGTTTGAGGGGCTGCAAACGGACTCGGCTTGTAACCGCGTTTTAACATAATTACGATATTGCCGCCCAGTTGATATTGTCTTTTCTCAATGCTGCGAGTCGGTCCCAAAGCAGCCGGTATTCGTGTTTTGAACACGTGGGGTCGTCGTTTATTATCTTCTGCGCCTCCTCACGGGCGAGCTGCACGATTTGTCCGTCACGCGCAATGTCGGCAATCTTCAGGTCGAAAGCAATGCCACTCTGCTGCGTTCCCTCAAGGTCGCCCGGTCCGCGGAGCTTCAGGTCGGCCTCGGCTATTTGGAAACCGTCGTTCGTGTCGCACATGATGTCGATGCGCTTGGAGGTTTCCTTGCTCAGTTTGCGGTTGGTTACGAGCAGGCAGAAACTCTGTTTCGCTCCGCGGCCCACGCGTCCACGGAGCTGATGCAACTGTGAAAGGCCGAACCGCTGGGCATCGAGGATTACCATCACCGAGGCGTTTGGCACGTTTACGCCCACCTCGATGACCGTTGTCGACACGAGAATCTGTGTCTCGCCGCTTACAAAACGTTGCATCTCTTCTTCCTTTTCTTTCGGTTTCATCTTGCCGTGTACCTTGCTGAGGCTGAACTCAGGGAAAATCTCTTTCAGCGACTCAAACCCTGTCTCAAGGTTTTTCAGGTCGCTTTTCTCGCTTTCCTTTATCAGCGGGAAGACGATGTAGGCTTGTCGGCCGGCGTTTATCTGATTGCGTATGCCGCCGTAGAGGCTCGTCATCTGGTCGTCATACTTGTGTATTGTCTGTATAGGCTTGCGTCCCGGGGGCAGTTCGTCGATTACGCTGACATCCAAATCACCGTAAATTGTCATGGCGAGAGTGCGCGGAATCGGCGTAGCCGTCATCACGAGAACGTGCGGTGGCTTCTCGCTTTTGGTCCACAGACGTGCGCGTTGAGCCACTCCGAAGCGGTGTTGCTCGTCGATTACAGCGAGGCCGAGCCTATGGAACATCACGTTATCCTCTATTATCGCGTGTGTGCCTACGAGAATGTCGATGCTGCCCGAGGCGAGTGAATCGAGAATTTCCTGCCGACGCTTGCCTTTCACGATACCGGTGAGCAGTTCCGCCCGCAGGTTCATGCCTTTCAGAAAGCCCTTGATGGTTTGCAGATGTTGCTCGGCGAGAATTTCGGTGGGTGCCATGATGCAGGTCTGGAAGCCGTTGTCGATGGCTATGAGCATGGACATCAGCGCAACGAGAGTCTTTCCCGAACCCACATCGCCCTGCAAGAGGCGGTTCATTTGCAGCCCCGATTTCATGTCGGTGCGTATCTCGCGTATCACCCTTTTTTGCGCTCCGGTAAGTTCAAAGGGCAGGTTGTTGTGATAAAATCCGTTGAACTGCTCGCCGATATGGCCGAAGATGTATCCCTTGTACTTGCGTTTGTGGTCGCTGGCGTATCGCAAGATGTTGAGCTGCACGTAGAAAAGTTCCTCGAACTTCAGCCGGAAGCGCGCCTGCTGCATATCCTCCGCGCTCTTGGGGTAATGTATCAGTCGCATTGCCCGGTCTCGGCTGATGAGTCTCAAGCGGCTCGTGATGAACGGCGGGAGGGTCTCTTCGAGTGGCGTGGCAATCTTTTCGAGCATCGTCTTCACCAGTTTCTCGATGGCTCTCGACATCATTCCCGCCTTCTTCATGCGCTCGGTGGTGATGTAGTAGGGCTGCATTCCCATCTCGGATAGCTTCAGTTGCGCACCGTCCTCAATCTCCGGGTGCGAAATCTGATAGCGGTGATTGAACACGGTGGGCTTGCCGAAGACCACATAGTCGCTGCCCACCTTGTAATTGTCGTATATATACTTCCCGCCATTGAACCAAACCAGGTCGCAAACGCCGCTCCCGTCGCTGAAATGGGCAACGATCCGACGCTTCCGCGCTCCGAGTGTTGTCTCCTCGAAACTCAGTATCCGGCCGCGGATTTGCACGAATGGCATATCCGGACTAATCTCTGCGATGCGGTAGATGCGGCTCCTGTCCACATATTTATATGGATAATACTCCAGCAAATCACGATAGGTGCTGATTCCGAGTTCCTTACTCAGAATCTCTTTGCGCCGCGGTCCCACGCCCGGCAGATACATTATGTCCTGTTCGGTGATGGAAGTCATGTTCTATTTCTGTAGTAATGCCCCGGCAATGGTGAGGTCGAAAGGAGTTGTTATCTTGATGTTCTCGCGGTTGCCGTCAACCATTGTTACCTTGTTTCCGAGCTTTTCCACGACCGAAGCGTCGTCGGTGAAAGCCTCGCAGTAGGGTTGCTGAAAAGCCTTTCGGGCCAAGTCTATGTCGAAAGTCTGCGGAGTCTGCACGATGCGGTAGTCGCTGCGTAGCACGTTATGCGCCGGTTTGTCGCCACTGATGAGCCGTAGGGTGTCCGTTACGGGCATTACCGGGATGGCGGCCAGCTCTTTTCGTGCCGCCTCGAAGCAGTTTCGTATGACCTCTACCGCCACAAACGGCCGCACGCCGTCGTGTATTCCCACCACACCGTGGGCCTCGGCGGGAATCATAGCCAGTCCGTTGCGTGACGATTCGAAGCGTGTCGCACCGCCGTCGGCAATCTTGTGCGGAATGCAGAATGCGTATTCCGCGCAGAGGTTGCGCCAATATTCCTGCTGTTCGTGTGGCAGCACCACGATGATATTCAGGCTGTTGTCGTATTCGTGGAACCGTTCGATGGTGCGCATCAGCACCGGCTTGCCGCACACCGGTAAGAACTGCTTCGGTATGTCGGCACCCATGCGGAGTCCTTTTCCGCCCGCCACAATGATTATGTAATTGGTGTTCATATCTTTTTAGAGGTAAGAGGTAAGGGGTGAGAGGTAAGAGAATACCGGCATAAAGGCTTATGGTATTGTCTGAACTCCTGTCTCCCGTCTCCTGTCTACTTCTCCCTCCGGGAGTCAATAAGGTGTTTATACATCATTCCCTGCATGATTGACTCCGCAGCCTCGTCTCCACGGAAGTAAGCGAGGATAGTGTAAGCGTATGGAAGAGTGGCCGCAGGACCTTCGCCCGTGATGATATTGCCGTCCTCGGTTACCAGTTCGGCAGTGTATTCAGCTCCGTCGAGGAATTTCTCGAAGCCCGGGTAGCACGTTGCCTTCTTGCCTTTGAGCAGTCCGACAGAGCCGAGAACCATCGGAGCGGCACATATCGCACCTATGCGTTTGCCTGTTTCGGCGTGCCTAACAAGCAGTTTGCGCAGTCCCTCGTGTTCATTCAGTGATGTAGAACCGGGTAACCCGCCCGGCAACATAAGCATATCAGCATCAGAAAAGTCGCCGCATTCCTCAAACAGAAGGTCGGCTTTCATGCTTATTCCGTGCGAAGTTTCAACCTCTTTAGAGCCTGTTACGCTCACCGTCTTAATCTCTACACCTCCTCGCCTGAGGATGTCTACTGGTGCCAAAGCCTCGATTTCCTCGAAGCCGTTAGCTAAGAATTCATATACTTTTGCCATATTTATTTCCTGTTTATAACTTTATTCTCATTAAAATAATGTATTTTTGCATTGTCTTTAGCATAGCGACATTACATTGCAAATATACGAATAAATGGCGATATAGCCACGTTCGGGATGTAAAAGAATTATTAAAAACAGCAGATATGACTTATAAGAAACTCCGTTTCGCACTTTTTGGCAACGAATACCAGGCTCACAAGTCGGCCTCTATCGGCAAGATATTAGGTTGTTTGGCTTCGCATGAGGCCGATATCTATATCGATAAGACTTTTTATAATTTCCTTGTCAAGGAGCAGAAGATTGATGTTTGCGCGACGAAAGTGTTTGAGGGTGGCGACTTCGACGCCGATTTCGTAATCTCGATGGGCGGAGACGGCACCTTCCTGAAAGCCGCAAGCCGTGTCGGAGCAAAGCAAATACCGGTTCTCGGAGTGAATATGGGTCGCCTCGGATTCCTTGCCGACGTGTTGCCCGGAGAGATTGAGGAGGCCATTGAGGCCATTTACAACGGCTCTTTTTCGTTGGAGGAACATCGGGTGATACGTCTTGAGGTCGAAGGAGAGACACTTCGGGAGAATCCTTTCGCCCTGAACGACATCTCGGTATTGAAGCGCGACAACGCATCGATGATTTCAATACGCGCGAGCATCAACGGCGAGCATCTCGTAACATACCTCGCCGACGGTCTGATAGTGTCCACTCCGACCGGTTCCACAGCCTATTCGCTGTCCAACGGAGGTCCGATTATCGTACCAAATACCGGTACTCTCTGCCTCACTCCGGTCGCTCCGCACTCACTTAATGTGCGCCCGATTGTCGTTTCCGACGATTCCGAGATTACGTTGAAGGTGGAAAGCCGTTCCCACAATCTGCTTGTGGCCATTGACGGACGTTCCGAGAGCTTGGGCGAAGACGCACTGCTGACCATCAAGAAAGCTCCTTACAGCGTCAGGATAGTGAAACGCACGGGCGTGAGATACTTCTCCACGCTGCGCGAGAAGATGATGTGGGGTGCCGACCAAAGGCAATAAAGCCCCCTGCCCCCCGGTGGGGGAAGTAAAAAGGAGACTGGAGACAGGATTCAGACATTACCTTTTAGGTATTTGATTCTTCCATCTTCTCTTTTCTTTCTTCGCTTGATAAAGCATTTCTCTTACCTCTTACTTCTTACCTCTCACCTCTAAAGAAAAATTATGAACATAAGACGCTGGCTGAAAATCCCGGAAACAAACTATAAGATAAGTGAGATACTGCGATGGTTGTGGAGAGCATGGCGGGGCAACCGATTGCAGGCTGCCCTCAATGCCGTTGTCGGACTGCTCTCGGTGGGTGTCAGTCTGACGCAGGTGTGGGCTGTGAAGCACGCCATCGATGTGGCTTCCGGCGATGAACAGGGCAATATCTATATGGCCGTGGCGTTCATGGGGGCACTCATCCTAATTGATTTCGCGCTCAATATCTCTGGAATATGGATAAGAAACCTGCTCGGCATAAAGGCGCAGAACCGTATGCAGCAGCGTGTTCTCGACCGGATACTGCGTTCGGAGTGGCGCGGCAAGGAGTCAAGACATTCCGGCGATGTGCTCAACAGGCTCGAATTTGATGTTACAAACGTTGTAAACTTCCTCACGGAAACCCTTCCATCCGCCCTCTCCGTACTGGCTATGTTCATCGGCGCGTTCTCTTATCTCGCGTCTATGGAGTGGCGTCTCGCCGTTCTTGTTGCGGCTATGGTGCCGTTGTTTGTCCTCGTGAGCAAAATTTATATAAGACAGATGCGCGGACTCACCCGGCAAGTGCGCGACAGCGACTCAAAGGTGCAGGCTTTCATGCAGGAAATCACGCAAAACCGTATGTTAGTGAAGACGCTGGAGAGCGGAGGATTCATGATAAACCGTCTCGAAAACACTCAGAGCGAGCTTCGCCGGAATGTAGTCAGGCGCACCTCGTTCAGTGTATTCAGCAATTTCATTCTAAATTTCGGTTTCGCCCTCGGCTACCTCGTGGCTTTCCTGTGGGCTGCCGTGCGTATGTCGGCCGGCACACTGTCATTCGGTGGCATGACGGCTTTCCTCCAGTTGGTGGCGAAAATACAAGGTCCGGCACGCAGTCTTACGAAGCTCGTGCCTGCATTTGTGAGTGTCTTCACGGCCGCCGAGAGGCTGATGGAACTCGAAGAAGACCCGCTTGAGGAGCAGGGCGACCCGATTGTGCTCGACGCGCCTTGCGGCGTGCTCCTCGATAATGTCTCATACGCCTATCAGGATGGCGAAACCAACGTGATAGACAACCTTTCCTTTGATTTCCGACCAGGCTGTTGCACGGCCATCCTGGGCGAGACGGGAGCCGGAAAGACCACCCTCGTGCGTATGTTGCTGGCTCTCTTGCAACCGCAGTCGGGTTCGTTGCATATATATAATAATGTGGAAGAACGGCAGCTTACGCCCCGCTTGCGTGCCAACTTCGTGTATGTTCCGCAGGGAAACACGCTGCTGAGCGGCACTATCCGTGAGAATCTGCGCTTAGGTAAGCACAATGCCACTGATGAGGAGATGCGCGAGGCGTTAATAAAGAGTTGCGCCGAGTTCGTCTTTGACCTTCCCGACGGTCTCGACACGGCCTGCGCAGAGAAGGGTGGGGGGCTCAGCGAGGGACAGGCGCAGCGTATCAGTATTGCGCGCGCCCTGTTGCGCAACCGTTCCGTCATGCTTTTTGATGAGGCTACGAGCGCCCTCGACCCCGATACCGAGCGTCGTCTGCTCAAGAACATCCTTGCTTCACATGACAAAACCATAATTTTCATCACCCATCGCCTTGCCGTCGTCGACTACTGCGATGATGTCTTGCGTGTGGAGAAAACTTCATGAGGTCGTGAGGCGGGGACAAATTAAACAGTATTATAGCTGTCAGATAAAACCCAAATAGCATAATCTATGGAGACTGTGCCGTTAGTACAGAATTGTACAAGCGTGTTGTACTCTTAGTACATGGCCTATGTACTAAAAGTACAAAGCCTTTGTACTAACGCTACAAAGCCTCTGTACAGTTTGTACATGGGCGTTGTACAAAAACTGTATAAATATCATCGCGTCGTATTTTATTCGCTGTGGGCTAATAAAGCGAATCTTCCTTACCTGTTCCCGTATTTATCGGGTGAACCCTTTTACCTCACTAAACAGACATAAAAAAATGGTGTGTCAAAATTGGCACACCATTTTTTTATTGTTATTCTTGCTGATTGAACTTACTCCTGAACAGAGAAATCGTCCTTACCAACACCGCAGAGAGGGCATACCCAGTCTTCGGGAATGTCTTCAAAAGCTGTTCCGGGAGCTATTCCGCTTTCCGGGTCTCCTACTTCCGGGTCGTAAACGTACCCGCATACGTCGCAAATGTACTTTTTCATAACCTTTCCTTTTGTTTAATTGTTAATATTATTTAGAACTGTATCTATCTTGTCGGCTATCATTTCGGGCGTAATGCCTTGCAGACAGGCGTAGTCGTTGCTCCGGCAGGGCTTGTTTCCGTAGACGCTGCACGGCCGGCATGGCAACGGAAGTTGCACGGCATTGGCCTCGTCTTGGTTCCATCCCATGAATCCGGCGTAAGGATGGGTGGCTCCCCACACGCTCACAACCTTCGTACCGGTTATCGATGCAAGGTGCATATTAGCACTGTCCATCGAGAGCATCACGTCGAGGTGGCTCATGAGGATTAGCTCGGGAAGCAGTCCGGCCGCATGAGCCGAAGCGTTTATGCATTGCTTGAACCGCGTCTCCCAGTCGCTCATGACCTTATGTTCATCAGCTCCGCCTCCGAACAGGAATATACGGCAATTCGGGTGGCGCTTGCAAAGAAGTTCTATCACGCTTTCCATCTTATCTACGGGATAAATCTTGCCGGCGTGGGCCGCGAAGGGCGCGATGCCAATCCACTGCTGGAAGGCTTTTTTCTCGCCTATGGCAGGGGGCAACAAGCGGAGCGGACCGCCTGTCGGGGGGAAGATGGATGTGAAATCGAGTGTTACGGGGTAGCCTAAACGTGCCAAAACATCGGCATAGTTGTCGAAAGAAGTGGGCAACTGCTGCTTGTTCTTGTTGTCGGGGTTGCACAGTTCGCGTTTCTCCGCGCGGTGCTTGTCGATGTGTTCCACTCTGAATCGGCCGATGTTGAAGCGCATACGCAGATATTTCGTGCGCAGCACGTCGTGCATATCGGCAATGGCGGTGAAGCGCTTGGCCACCAGTCGCCTGTAAAGGGTGTTCAGACCGTGTATTCCATGATTGTCTTTCGTCAGGTCGAATTCCATGAATCCCACATTGGAACCCATGTTCTCGAAGAGCGCTCGTGCGAACGGCTTGCTCAGTACGGTTATTCTCAGGTTAGGATATTGCTTTGCTAAGGAAGCCACCACAGGCACAAGCATGGCCACATCTCCTATTGCCGAAAGACGTATTATGAGCAGATGCTCTGTTCTCATTGTCCTGAAAGGTTTAGGTTAAGTGTCCTATACTTTGGCATTAGCTTCCGGCACAGCCTCGGTATAGGACTTATAGGTTAATTAAAATGGTTGTCTTATTTTTTGTAGAGCACCGGGTTGGTTGCCGGGTCGTTATACATCTTCATCTGACGGTAGACCTTCATATACTTGCGTCCGGCCTTTATGTCGTCGAGAAGTTGGTCGATTGCCGTTCCGAGGTCCACCTGCTGCTCCATGAGGATGTCGAGTTTCGACTTGCATTTGCTTATGTGCTCCTCCGATGCATCGGTGCGTTCTGCCTGCTCCTTCATGTGATAGATTTTAAGAGCGAGTATCGAGAGGCGGTCGATGGCCCATGCTGGACTTTCGGTGTTGATGGTAGCGTCTTCCAATACTTTCACGTCGCAATATAATTGGCGGAAGTACGTGTCTATCTGCTCCACGAGGTCGGTGCGGTCCTGATTTGAGCGGTCAATCCTTCTTTTCAGGTTCAGCGCCTCGATAGGATCGATGTGCGGGTCTCGGATAATGTCCTCGAAGTGCCACTGTACTGTGTCTATCCAGCATTTCAGATAGAGACGGTTCTCTATCGATTCTCTGTCGTAGGGATTATTGATAGGTGTATCTACGCAATCCTTGATGTGATAATCGCGGATAGCCTGATTGAAAATCTCGTTGCAATGTTCTGTGAATGACATTTTGATGTGTTTTTTGTTTTGTTATGATGCAAATATAGTTCAAATTGGCTAAAACGCAAAATAAAACGGGCGGTTTTTTTAGTTTTCGGCACTTTATCTGTTATTATTTTGTGCTTTATTCTATTATTATTTAAGTTGTGGCCGATGATTGACTGTATATTAGCGTGAGTTCTACGAATCCCTAATCATAATCCGTTTTGCGCCACGTGGTTTTGTTACAGAGTTCTTGTAGTCAAAACAGCTTCATAATCTTCTCAGCCATATAGCGAAGAATCTGTCGTAGACTATGTATCTGCCGTTGTGATTATAGATATATTCCCTGTTAAGCAATGCCTTTAGTGCAAGGCTTACACTGCTTGATGCCGGAAGGTTGTGCTTAACTATAAAATCATGTGATAGAATTGCGTCGACAGCCTTCTCTCTTGCTATTGCAGACAAGAGTAGTGCCTGGTTGTATGTCAGTGAGCTGTAGTAATTATAAAAAGCTACTTCCTGCTCGTTTACGAGTTCTGTAACAATATTGTCAATAATAGTATTGTCAAACTCACCTCCATACTCGTAAAGCCTGTTAAGGATATGCTGAACGTACCATGTCTGTCCGTCAACCATATTATATAAATAGCTGAAAGTCTCCTCACTGATATGCAGGTTCTTTGCCGCCATCAGGCTGTTGGCAAATTTATGATACTCTGTCATGTTTATCTCAGAGAGTAACAGCATCTGTGAACTTTGATAAAAAGGACGTTTTGCAGAGGTGAACATCTCAGCCATTATATGCTGCTTGCTGCCGGCAAAGATAAAGACGACATTAGGGATAAATTGTATATATGAGCGTAACAGTGCCTCAGTTCCCTTTTCGGGATATTCTGCTATCTGTTGGAACTCATCAATAGCTATGTATATGCGCTTGCCCGATTCTTTAAGGTATTCAAGAATATGTCTGAGAGATTCTTCTTTCTGGTCGTTTGAGATTGTGATGGAAAATGTTGGTATTCCGGTCAGTTCGTCTAACGACAATGTAGGTTTATAAGAAGAGAAGGATGTTGTAATCTTCCTGAAGACTGATTGTGATGGAGTGTCTAACTTGCCGATAACAGTCTTGGCAAACTGCTGCACAAACTGTTGCAGGTTGCGTGTGGCATTGATGTCCATATAGAAGCATTTTGTCTCAGGCTCTGCTTCTGTTATTTGCGTTAGGGCATGATGTATAAGTCCCGTCTTGCCTAAACGTCTTGGGGAAATGAGTACCATATTGCGCTCATTATGCAGAGCACGCATAATAGTCTCTGTCTCTGTCTTCCTGTCACAGAAGTATTCTGCACCCTTATATCCGTAGATAACAAATGGATTATTCAGTCGTTCCATATTTTGCGTTACATATTTTATGTAATGCAAATATACGCGTTTTATATCAAACTGGCAACCCTTTTGGCTTATTTTGATGTTTTCGGCTGATTATCGGTTGCTGTTGCCTGTGGAGATAAGGGATAAAATGAGTTAAGGGAGATAAGGTAATGGAGGGAGATAAGACGAAAAAAAGGAGATAAAAGACAAATGTGTTGTCCTCTATCTCCCTTTATCTCCTCTTAATTTCTTTTATCTTCCCTTTAGAACTCCAGCACCATCGTCTGACGCGGGCGCAGTTTGAAGTCCTCGCCGATGGCTACGTTGCTGCCGTTGGTGATGTCTTTGGCTGTCTTTGTGTCGCCGATGATTTCTGCGTAGCGCTTGACAGCGACCGTAGCCTCTTCACGCTTGCCGTTGAGGATGGTCATGACAGTCTTGCCCTTGTATTGGCGGGCTATCACGTAGACACCTTTGTAAGGGATGAACTGCGTCTGGCTGCCTTTGGTTATCACCTCGTTGCCCTGACGCCAGTGCAGCAGGCGGCTTGTCCAGTTGAACATAGTGTTCTCTGCCTGAGTGCGTCCTTCGGCAGTAAAGGCGTTGCGCTCGTCGCCGGGGAATCCGCCGGGGAAGTCCTTGCGCACGTTGCCGTCGGTCTTTTCCTTTGTTCCGTTCATCAGAATCTCAGTGCCGTAGTAGAGTTGCGGCGTGCGGTTCATGGTGAGCAGGAGAGCCAAAGCCTGCTTCAGTGCGACGGTGTCCTTGCCGTTTGCGAGGAAACGGTCGGTGTCATGGTTCTCGATGAAGGCCATGACGCTGCTCGGGTTGGGGTAGAGGTAGTCGTAGACGAGACTGTTGTAGATGCGGTTGAAGCCCTTCCACCAATCATCGGTCTCCTCATTCTTCGCCATATTGAGCTTGTCGAAGAAGCTGAAATCCATCACCGTCTTCAGATAAGAGTTGCAGTCTGAGAGCTTAGAGTCTTTCTGCCATGCAGCCGTGTATGCCGGTTCTGTCACCCAAGTCTCGCCCACGGTGTTGAAGTTAGGATATTCCTCGTCGATGGCTTTCATCCACTGTGCCATTCCTTCGCGGTCGGCATACGGATAAGTGTCCATGCGGATTCCGTCGATGCCGGCTGTCTCTATCCACCAGATGCTGTTCTGTATGAGGTAAGTCATCACGTGCGGGTTCTTCTGGTTGAGGTCTGGCATTGACGGAACAAACCATCCTTCCACCGTTTCGCTCATGTCTACCTTGCTTGCATACGGGTCAACGACCGGCGTCAATTTATAAGATGTCTGCAAATACTTGTCGTTCACCACGATTTTGTCATCATTCTTGGCTTTCGGGTTTTCGGCAGCGCGGCGCGCGTTCTCCTTCAGCCATTCAGTCGCGTTGAGCCAGTCCTCTGACGGCAGGTCCTTAATCCACGGATGCCAGTAGCCGCAATGGTTGAAAATCATGTCCATGACAACCTTCAATCCCTTTGCGTGAGCCTCGTCGATGAGCTGTCGGTACTCAGCGTTAGAGCCGAAACGCGCGTCCACATTGTAGTAGTCGGTCGTTGCGTAGCCGTGGTATGAGCTGTTGCCGTTGTCGTCAGGCGAGTCGTTTTCGAGCACGGGAGTGAACCACAGAGCCGTGACACCAAGCTCGTTGAAGTAGTCAAGATTCTTGCGTATACCCTCCATGTCGCCGCCGTGGCGCAGGCTGGGCTGCGTGCGGTCGGTCTTATATGCAGTTTTCATCTTGATATTGTCGTTCTCCGGACAACCGTTTGCGAAGCGGTCGGGCATGAGCATATAGAGTACGTCGGCATTGGTGAATCCCTTGCGTTCCTCGCCCTTCATCTCGCGGGCCTTCAACAGATACTTCACCTGCTTCTTCTGCTTGCCCACGGTGAAGTTGAGCTTCATCTCTCCGGGCTGTGCGCCGTCGAGATTGAGGTAGACCAGCAGGTAGTTAGGACTGTCGAGGCGCACCAGACTGTCGATTTTCACGCCGGGATAGTCGGTCGTTACGTCGGCATTCTTGATGTCCTTGCCGTAAACCATCAACTGCAAACTCGGATTTTTCAGGCCTACATACCAGTTGGTAGGCTCGATTCTGTCGATTTTAACTGCTGCTTTCATCGTCATAAAAGACAACAAAAAAGTTAATAAAACAACTGTTTTTTTCATCATTTCTTTAGATATCATTCTTTGTTTATAATATTAATTGTGGATAATCAGTGCGCTCTGCGGGTCTGCTGTTACAGTTGTGCCGCTCACAGTGCCGAGTCCTTCCTCGTTGATGACACCGTCGCAGGCCACGATGGTGTATTCTCCCTCGGGTATGCAGACCTCGCGTGGTTCCTTGCTTCCGTTCAGTATGACGATGATGTTCTGCCATGTGTCTTTGTCGCCGAGGTCCTTCAGGCGGAACGCCACGAGCGCATCTTGCGATGGAAGGAACTCCAAGTGCTTGCGCACGCAGCACGCCTTGCCTAAGCGGAAGGCCGGATGGTTCTTGCGAAGCTGTATGAGGTTCTTGTAATAGTTGTATATCTGCGGATGAAGGAACTTGCCGTTCCAGTTGAACTGGTTGATGGAGTCGGGTGAGTTGAAGCTGTTGTGTACGCCTTTCTTGTCGCGCATCAGCTCCTCTCCGCTGAGCATGAACGGCACACCCTGCGACAGGAATACGGCGGTCTGTGCGAGTTGGTCGAGGCGGATAAGCTCGTCCTCCTGTATTCCCGGGATGCTTGCCTTCAGACGGTCGACCAGGCACATATCGTCGTGGCAACTTACGTAGCTTATCATCTGTGTAGGCTGCTCTGCCCATGGCTCTTTCGAGTAGTTCACCTTTGTGTAATCCACCTGCGGATGGGCTATCATGCCCGCGATTCCGGCCTTGATGCTCTCCTCGTTGCCCGGCAGTCCTGCGAGGAACGCACCCTTGGTGTCGTCGCTGAACGGACCGCGCAACGCGTCACGTATTTCATCCGAGAATGCGGCGATGCCCGGCATCTGCTTGGTGTTAGCCTTTGATGCGAGCTTCTCTTGCGGATATGCGCACGTGCCGGCACTCCATCCTTCGCCATATATAAATATGCTGGGGTCTATTTCGTTGACAGCAGCGCGTATCTCGTTCATCGTTTCGATGTCGTGGATGGCCATGAGGTCGAAGCGGAAACCGTCGATGTGGTACTCGTTTATCCAGTATTTCACGCTCTCTATCATGAACTTGCGCATCATCGGCATATCCGATGCCGTTTCGTTGCCACAGCCCGAGCCGTCGCTATACTTGCCGTCGGCCGTCTTGCGATAGTAGTAGTCGGGGTAGGTGAGCTGGAAATTGCTGTTGTCGATGTTGAAAGTGTGGTTGTAAACGACGTCGAGGATGACGCGGATGCCGGCCTTATGCAGTGCCTGCACCATCTGCTTGAACTCTTTTATACGGGTCTTAGGCTCGTAAGGGTCGGTAGAATAAGAGCCGTCGGGTACGTTATAATTCACCGGGTCATATCCCCAGTTGAACTGTGGAACGTCTAATTTAGTTTCGTCCACCGATGCGTAGTCGAACGACGGCAGCAGATGGATGGCATTAACGCCGAGATCTTTCAGATGCTCGATAGCCCAGTCCTCGGTCAATGCGAGGAATTTGCCGGGATATTTGGTGCTCTGTCGCTTCGCGAAAACCTTGTCGGGATTGAGGTTTATGTTGCGTGCGATGGAGAAATCGCGGTGGTGCATCTCGTAGATAACGAGGTCGGCAGGCGACTTCAAGGCCGGACGTGCATCATTCTCCCAGCCCGTCGGGTTTGTCTCTGCCATGTCTACGACGACACCGTAGCTTCCGTTCACGCCTACGGCCTTAGCGAATACGCCCACAGAGAGGCGGCCGTCGACAGAGAACTGATATATTTTGTCTTTCAGATTGCCCTTTACCGTTGCCATCCAGATGCCGTTTCCCACATGCTTCATCTTCTTTTCTTTCGGCTGTTTGACCTTTTTCTCAGCCTCGGCTGTATCCACCAATTCGGTCTGATACATCACCTTCACGTTTTTCGCGTCGGCGGGAGCAAAGAGTTTGAACGTTGTCGCTTCGGGAGTATAGGTTACTTCATCGAATTTGAAGTCCTGTGCCACAGCCTGCGAGAGGCTCATCACCATCGCAGCAGTGCAGATAATATTTTTTGTGTTCATCGTTTAGAGATTTAGATTTTCAATATAAAAAGGAGCAAAGAGAACCTATCCGGTGTCTTGCAACCCGTCAGACTCTCTTCACTCCTTGTGTATTTTAATTATTTCGCGATAAGGCTTACTGCGAAACCACCGCCGCGTGCCTGTTTCAACTTCAGTACATCGCCCTTCTTCACAGTCTTCTTCGTAATCACGTATGCCTTCGGATTCTTCTCGTAGTCGGCATCCTTGGCGTCCGCATAGATTGTAGCCTCATACTTGCGGCCCTTGTCTAAGAAGTCAAGTTTGATAATAGAGTTGTGTCCGTCCTCGTTGCACTTGCCGCCAACGAACCAGTTGTCCGACTTCTTGTCCTTGCGTGCAACGGTCACGTAGCGTGCAGGCTCAGCTTCAAGATACTTTGAGTCGCTCCAGTCGCAAGGCACGTCACGGATAAACTGGAACGCGTCATTATATTTCGCATAGTTCTCCGGCAGGTCGGCCGCCATCTGCAGTGGTGAGTACATCGTCAGATACAATGCCAACTGTCCCACGAGTGTGGTGTGGATATAATTCGGATTGTCGCTCCAAGTCTTCAGTTGGGTTTCCAGGATTCCCGGCGTATAGTCCATCGGACCACCCTGCAAGCGTGTGAACGGCAATATCACGGTGTGGTCGGGACGGCTTCCGCCGAAAGCCTCGTACTCGGTTCCGCGCGCGCTCTCGTTGCCCACGAGGTTAGGGTAAGTGCGGCAAAGGCCTGTAGGACGCACTGCCTCATGCCCGTTCACCATCACATGATGTTTGGCCGCTTCCTTTATCACGTGCATATAGTGGTTGTTCATGGACTGTGAGTAGTGGAAGTCGCCGCGCGGTATGATGTCGCCCACGTAGCCTGTCTTCACCGCGTCATAGCCATACTTGTTCATCAGTGTCAGCGCATTCTCGAGGTGGCGCTCGTAGTTCTGCGTGCTCGCGGATGTCTCGTGGTGCATCATCAGCTTCACACCCTTTGAGTGAGCATATTCATTGAGGTGTTTTATGTCGAAGTCCGGGTAAGGTGTCACAAAGTCGAACACGTCGCGCTTCCACATATTGGCCCAGTCTTCCCATCCGATGTTCCATCCCTCGACAAGCACCTGGTCGAGGCCGTTCTCTGCGGCGAAGTCGATATACTTCTTCACGTTCTCTGTTGTCGCGCCATGCTTGCCATGTGGCTTCACCTTCGTATAGTCGGTGATGCCGAGGTGTACGGACGGCAGCTCGTCTGTATAGCTCCACTGGCTCTTGCCTACAATCATCTCCCACCATACTCCACAGTATTTTGTCGGATGTATCCAGCTTGTATCCTCAATCTTGCAAGGCTCATTGAGGTTGAGCGTGAGGGAGGTTGAAAGCATATCGCGCGCATCGTCGCTCACCTTCACCGTACGCCACGGAGTATGGCACGGAGTCTGCATACAGCCTTTCAGTCCTGTCGCATCGGGAGTAAGCCAGCTCTCAAACACCATATTCTTGTCGTCAAGGTTCAGGTGCATGGTGGCGTAATCCTCACAGGCCGCCTCGTGGATGTTTATATACAGTCCATCGTCGCTCTTCATCTGCAGCGCGGTCTGCACTCCAGTGGGCGAGAAGACGGACACAGACGAGTTTTCCCAGTTCACCGCTTTGTTGAACCGCTCGCGTATGCCCGACAACTTGGTTTCCTGTGTCTCCTGCTCCTGTGTGTCATAGTCGCCCGGAAGCCACCATGCCGTATGGTCTCCGGTCATGGCAAACTGCGTGTGCTCAGATCTTCCTTTATGATAAAGTAATTGAGTTCTTTCTGCTGCGGGAACTCGTATCTCAGCCCGAATCCCTCGTTATACACGCGGAAACGGATTATAATGTCACGGCCGGTCGCGGGCTGGTTGAGGTCCACCTCAAGCTCATTGTAGTTGTTGCGTATCTGCGCCCACTCGCCCCATACTGGAGTCCAGGTCTCGTCGAACGATGAGGTCTTGGTGTTGGCTATCTTGAAACCGTCCATAAGGTCTGTCTCATGCTTGCCCTTAGAGGCGTGCTTGTCCTTTGCGAGTTCAAGACCCAGACGGCTTGGTTTCACCACAGCCTTGCCCTTATATGCCATTTCATACTTCGGCACGCCATTGTCGAGTGAGAACTTGACGGTCACGTTGCCGTTAGGAGAGGTCACTTCCTGAGCTATTGCCATAAGTGGCAATAGCGTCAAAACGAATAAGTTACTTAGTCTTTTCATTTTCTACCACTTTGTGAAATCAGTTCCTTGATATTTTCATTGAAAGAATTGTTTGCCATCAGTTCCTCAATGCTCACGTGCATACGGTAACGCCAGTAATGTTTCGGGTTGGCCGGAATGTTGATGCGCTCTGCGTCTGCGTTGGCAAGGCGCAGGCTCTCGTCAATGGCGAGCCAGTCCTGAATGCTCAGGATGCACAGCATCGACGGACTTGTGAGATGCCGTGATATGATGTCGCGTGCCAACCAGCCCGGCAGTGGATGTGGAGCGGCATCGCCACGATAGAGCATTGAGTTGTAATAGTCCTGCGTGCGGCCCCAGTCCTCGTCCCACCACTGGCGGAGCGTAGGCATATCGTGGCTCGATATGGTGCAGACAGAACGGTATGGATTGCGCGACAGATGGGCGAAGCGCACCGTCGGGTCTTTTGGCATAGACTGAAGCTCAAGGCTCAGGATGCGCAGCTCGTTCATTACCCAAGCCACGCAGTCGGGCACCATACCCAAGTCCTCGGCACATACGAGCATACGTGTGGCGTCGACCAGACGCGGCAACTTCTTCATAGCCTCAAAATACCAGAACTGGGTGTTGCGGCGATAGAAGTAGTCGTTATACAGACGGTTGAATATAGCCTTGTCGCTGTCGTACAGGCTTTCGTAGATGAAGTCGAACTGAACGGAAATTCTCGGGTGGAACAGGTCGGCGTTCCTGTTGTCGCGCACGAAGAGCACGTCGCTGATAAGGGCATAGAGACCGTCTCGAAGATTTTGCAAATCTTCTAATGAAGAATGATGAGTGAAGAGTGAAGAATCCAATAGCCCTGTAGATTCATTGGATTCCATGTTGGTATTTGATTCTTCGTTCTTCGTTCTTCGTTCTTCGTTTCCATTGGATTCTTCATTCTTAATTCTTAATTCTTCATTTAAGAACCATGCCTCCACCTTGCGTTGTGTGTCGTATTCGGGCTTTATGCGATAGAAACCATCGTGCTTATGCTCTAAGAATGTGTTGCGGACGTATCCTGCCTGCTCGCCGAACATACGGTCGAGCACCCAGTCAGTGATGAACGGTTCGGTGAAAAGCTCCTCCTGCCAGTGCAGTCCGTAGCCCTCAATCTCGTCGCGCGACATACCAAGTGCCGGCGAGAACTGACCGAGAAGACCGTGTACCGAATGGATAGGAATTTCCCAAATGCGGAAGAATCCCAATACGTGGTCTATGCGGTAAGCATCGAAATACTTCGCCATATTCGAGAAGCGGCGCACCCACCATGCGCAACCATCCTTTATCATCTCGTCCCAGTTGTATGTCGGGAAGCCCCAGTTCTGTCCGTTCACGGAGAAATCATCGGGCGGAGCACCTGCCTGGCCGTTCAGGTTGAAGTAGCGCGGCTCGCTCCACACGTCGCATCCGTAGCGGTTCACGCCGATAGGAATGTCGCCTTTCAGAATCACGTGGTGTGCGCGGGCATAGTCGTGGGCATCCTTCAACTGACGTGCGAGGACATACTGCACGAAGTAGTAGAATGCTACTTCTTTATATAGCTTTGTCCGGCTCGATGTGAGAGCCTTGCGTTCCTGCTCGTCCCATGTGGTATGGCCTTCCCATTTGCTGAAATCGGCCGTTCCGTTGGTGTCGCGCAGGTTGCAGTAGCGTGCGTATGGTACGAGCCATTCTTCGTTCTCCTCGAAGAATTTGCGGTATTCGTCCGTTGCCATCATGGCCGCACCCTCTTGTTCGAAGATGATGCGCAGGTAGCTGATTTTAGCGTCGTTCACGCGTTCGTAGTCTATTTGCGGCAGTGCGTTCAGTTCCTTGCGCAGTTCCTCCATCTCGTTTCTCAGCGACTCGTCCTTGATTTGCGGCAGCGCCGAGAGGTCGGCATACTGCGGATGCAGGGCGAAGATGCTGATACAAGAGTAGGGATAGGAGTCGGTCCATGTGTGTGTGGTCGTCGTGTCGTTGATAGGCAGAATCTGGAGCACGCGCTGGCGCACGCAGGCCACCCAGTCTATCATCTTCTTCAGGTCGCCGAAGTCGCCCACTCCGAAACTCGTTGCAGAGCGGAGCGAGAACACCGGCACGAGCGTTCCGGCACATTTCAGGTTGTTGCTGCCGAAATAAGCCTGTGCAAGGTCATAGACAACGACCTCGCCGTCGGCCACGTTCACCAGCTCAACAGTGCGGTTGTCGCTCGATTCCCAGCGCACCTCTCCGCCGTTGCGGTTGCTGATGGCTGCGAACTTGAACTCTATCGTGTCTGAGACGAAGCGCGTTGCGTCGATGTCAACTATCCACTCGTTGATGCTGTGCTGCTTCATGTGCAGTGCCGAGGCAATGTCCCACTCGCCCATGCAAGGCTCGCTGCCTGCTATGACGAGCTTCTCGCCCTTGCGCAGTTGCGGAGCGCGCACTTTCAGGCGCACGGTCTTGCTGTAGTTGCTGCTTTCCGGCCTCTCAATTTCGTTGCCCACGATGCAGTCTGTGATGGCCGATGTGTAGAGGTAGGCATCATCCGGAATGTCGAACCAATGGTCATAGACCACATAGCGCATTGCTTTTGATGCGCACAGCTCGAGTTGGTGGTTTATCACGTTCCATTCCCTGCGCTCGCACACGTCACCACGAACCACTGTATAATAATACTCTATGGTTGTTCCTGTCTTGAGGGCACAGTTCACTTCGCATTCCCAGTGGAAACCGTCGTAGGTACGCATCCTATACTCGGAAACGGTTTTGTCTCCATTACCATTCCTGTCTATAATGTTCAGAACCAGGTCCTGTCCATAAACAGTATTATATTCTATCTTAAATATAAATACCATAAGTTTTAGCTTTGTTTTGATTTTAGGGTATAAAATTACAAAATATCTAATTATGCGGTATTCAAAAAAAACGTATTTTTTTATCTGTTGTAGTGCAATCGATTGCACGACTGCAAGGCTTTGAGGGTTTAAGGTCGCTTCGCTGTTTGGTTTTGATGTAAAATTACTTTCTGGAAAAGTTGTCATATTGGGAAACTTTTTATACATTTGCACCATGAAACGACGAATATTGACATACGGCGGCTATTTTGAAGCATTCATGAGCAGCCTGAAAGAGAAAGAGCAGGAGAAAATACAATACGGACTTCTCTTGCTCAAGACTCAGGACCGACTTCCCAAGAAGTTCGTCAAACATATCCGAGATGGTATATATGAGTTGCGCACCGAATACGGTGGAAACATCTTTCGTGTGTTTTTTATATTCGACGAAGGTAAAATAATTGTACTGTTTAATGGTTTTCAGAAGAAAAGTCAAAAGACACCGTTAACAGAAATAGATAAAGCACTTAAAATAAAGGAGGCATATTATGCAGACAAACAATCATCAAATCGTTGACTACGACCTCGTTCTTGACCAAAAATTCGGCAAGGAAGGAACGCCGGAACGCATAAAATCCGAGGAGGATGCGCTGTCATTCTATTCCGGTCAGATACTTCTTGATGCCCGTAAGGAGGCAAAGATTACACAAGCGGAATTGGCAAAACGCATCAACTCAACCAAATCATACATATCGAAAGTCGAAAATGGTTTGGTAGTGCCAAGTGTTGGTGCGTTCTATCGCATTATCAACGCTTTGGGAATGAGGGTTGAAGTCGTAAAGCCTATATATTAAGGAGGCTTCTATAAATTGCCGCCGTACAAACAAAAAAGGAACTTTTTTTATCCATAATCGTAAGTTTTATTTTCTGAAATCTTTACAATCGAAAATCGATTCTTTCGTACTAACGAACGTTAAATAATGGCCTCGTTACTCATTTCCGACTGTTTTCCGACCTTAAAAATCTCAACTCAAAGCTCAAAATTCGTAACTCAAAATTCCAAAAGTGCCTCCGTTGCAGAAAAATCGGGTCGTTTTTCTGCAAAAATTGATGTCTCTGAAAACACAGAAAAATGCAGTTTTCATCCGATTTAACGTTTGTTAGCTTTCAAAAGTGGCACTTTTAGAGTCCATTTTAGGCCGTTTTGGAGTGCAACGGGATAGGTTTTGAAGCCCAAAAGTGGCTCCGTTGGCGTCTAACGGAGCCTCCGTTGCAATGTAACGGGGTCAAAAACGCGTTCTAAAACGGGTAAAAATAAAAGAAAAAGGGATAAGCCCTTGATTATCAAAGACTTATCCCAAAATGTCGTAAAATGCCGTATTTTCGCGTTTTTGAACGCAAGAGAAGATTCGTTTGAAAATTCGCGAATTTTCAGCGGTAAATTTTTCTATTTTCGCATACGTTCAATCAATTTTTCCAAAATAAGTTCATATCCCAATTGTGGATTAAATTCTTTGTCCGGACGAATAAGATTTTGAGTGTCACCCAAGAAATCAGGATCTGACATTTTTTCTTCCATATTGTTGATGAACTGCTTGTAGGTAGGTGGTTGTTGTACAACAAACGACATATAACGATTATAGCAGCGTAAAATTTCGTCAATATTTACAGGTGCTTCTGATAAAGCGACATACAAGTCAAAAAGATCGCGTCCTTTTTTTCGCTGATACAATGCTCGTAGCTTTGTTCCCAATAATTCATTCAAACGATATGTGGTAATCTCGCATTTCCCGGAAAACCAACTGTTTTCCATCTCAAATGGAACTTTAACCAGTCCTAATTCATTGAAATGTTCAAAACAATTTATCTCAATCTTTAAACGCAAAGGGACTGTCGGTGGTATTTCAGATTCCATACGAAACAACATTGTGTTGTTATATCGTTTTTGTTTTGTAACCCTATCCGGCATAAAACTTAATACTTCACCAAGTCTGAACATGATTGGTTTTATCGGCCCCGCTGTGATTTGTACCAAATCAATATCCTCACTATATCTGGGTTGTGGTGACAGATATAACTTATGTAGTGCTGTTCCTCCCCTGAATGCCAACTGTGAGGCAAGAAATTCATCACGGAAAATAGCGACCAAAGCACGAGAAATAATTAGGTCTTGCTCTACTTGCGCATTGTCTGTCCATGGAACTATCTTATTCCATTGGGTAATAGCTGCTCTGTTTATCATATTTCGTCTGTTTCTATTTTCGTATTTATATTAACTTTCCAACGCGTATTTTTTTCTGCATTCTCATCAGATTTATGTGTGCTGAGGGAAATATATCTAAAGCGTTTGGCATACAATAGCAGTTCTGCATATAATTCGTCTGCAATTTCTCTTTGTTCCAATATCTCATCTAAAATATAACCCAATCGTTGGATGGTTGCAATTGAGGTATAGTTGAACAAAGTCTTGGATGCCCCATTAAAATTCAAATTCTCAGACAACTCCTCTAATATGGTGGCAGCCCTTGAAAGCCCACCGATATATTGCTCATATTGCACCAAGTCAATAGCTGTCAATTCTGTATTGGAATAATATATAACGCCTGTTTCTGAATTTTTAGACAATAAAAAATCAGTTGGAATATTTTTACGGTACACCCAAGTAAGAACATTATTCTTTGATGGTGATACTGTTGCTTTTGGAAATACCGTCATGACAGAAAATTTTTGTGGCCGTTGGTGGGCCGCCCCTAAGATTTCGGCAGCATTCAGTAAACTGATATAGTATGGTTTATTCAAATGAACCATCAGTTGATCTATATAATAGATAGGAGGCGTCTTCTTTTTGGCTGCATATTGAGGAGGGATAATTACATAAAATCCCTTATACACGGGATAAATTATACCCTGGGTCGATAGACGGAATAATTCATTTCTTATGACTTGTTCCGAATAGTTTGGGAATATATATCTTATATTCTCAACAGAAAAAGTTGGAAATCCGCTTATTTCCCTATCTCGTATCCATTCTCTTATTGTCATTGTGAGCGGTTTTGGTGCAAAGGTAATCAAAAAATGATTACCATCGCACTTTTTTAGCGCAAAACTGAACTATAAGGAATGTTTTTACATATTCATCTATAAAAACCGTCATAATCTCCGCTTCCCTTGCCAAGTCCCCTTGAAAAGGTAACTTCAAAAAAAAGGCCGTGCCTATTTTGACACAGCCTCGAAATGCCGTATTTTCGCGTTTTTGAACGCAAGAGAAGATTCGTTTGAAAATTCGCGATTTTTCAGCGGTAAATTTTGTAAGGGAGTAAGGAGTAAGGGAGTAAGATATATGCTTTTTATTGCTCCACTTTACTGTGGTATTCTACTTTTCTCCTTACTCCCTTAACTCCTTTCCTCCTTATCTCTCTTTTATCACCGTTACGCAGGCGGCTCCAATGATGAGCGAAGCACCGGCGACATACATCATGCTTGCCTCGGCTGAACCTACCAACGAGAGAATGATTCCACCCAAGAGAGCTGCCACAATTTGCGGAATGCAAATCGTACCGTTGAACAGTCCGAGATATGCGCCCATGTGTCCGTAACCCTCAAGCGCGTTGGTAACGAAGGTGAACGGCATGGCGAGCATAGCAGCCCAGCCGCAACCGATGAGCAGGAATGGGATGAACTGCACGTATTGGTTCTCGAACAGCGGAACAATGGCGAAGCCGATGCCGCCGAGGATGAGACTCACGGAGTAGGCGAGCTTGGTGTTCTTGAACTGCGGAAGCACTACTGCCCACAGCACGCTGCCCACGGCCTGAACGGCAAAGAGTATTCCCACCCAGTTGCCGGCCTCCTGGAATGCCTCAGAAGCCTTGTCGGTGGTGTGCCAGCACGTCTCGGCAATCGCGCCGGTGGTGTAGGTCCACATATAGAGGAAGCCTGCCCAGCAGAAGAACTGCACGAGTCCGACCTTCCAGAATGTAGAGGGGGCGTTGCGCAAGAGCGTGAACCAGTTGGCCTTGTCCTCCTTGTCGTCCTCCTTCAGTCCGTGATATTCGGCATATTCCTTCGGGGGCATTTCCTTAACCTTTGCGGTGGTGTAGATTACGCAGAGGATGAGTATCGCCGCGCCGATATAGAACGAGTAGATTACCGAGTCGGGTACGACACCTTTCGGAGCTACGTTGCTGATACCGATGAAGGTGAAGAAGAACGGGAACACGAAGCCTACGACCGAGCCTGCGTTGCAGAGGAAACTCTGGATGGCGTATGCGAGCGACTTCTGCTTCTCGTTCACTGTGTCGCCCACAAGCATCTTGAACGGCTGCATGGCCATGTTGATGCTCGTGTCGAGGAACATCAGGGCTATCAGTCCGAATATCATGGCTGTGCTGACGGCCATGCCGAACGAGCCGGCATTAGGCAGCAGGCACATTACGAGTACGGCTACGGCTGCGCCTACAAAAAGATAGGGGATGCGTCGGCCGAAGCGGCACCACGTCTTGTCGGACAGGGAGCCGACTATTGGCTGCACGATGATTCCCATCAGTGGTGGGAGAATCCAGAAATAACTGAGGTTGTGAGGGTCTGCGCCGAGTGTGGCGAAGATGCGCGAGATGTTTGCGCTTTGGAGGGCGTATGCGATTTGTACGCCGAAGAAGCCAAAACTGAGATTCCACAGTTTCCAAAAACTTAGATCAGGTCTTTGTTTCATTGTTTTAAGATTTTATTGTTATTAAGCCCCCTCCGACTCCCCCAAGGGGGAGGGGATAAGGGTGGTAATGCTTTATTAAGTGAAGAATGAAGAGTGAAGAATGAAGAGTGAAGAGTGAAGAGTGAAGAGGGAAGAATCAAATACCTAAAGGTATTGTCTGAACTACAGTC